>JBFJZP010000017.1:0-14970 GCA_041622095.1 Burkholderiaceae bacterium
AACGGGCTTACCTCAACAAGCAACTGTTGGCGCTCGAGGCCGAGAACGGTTTCTGGATCCAGTACGCAAAGGACGAGACCGCACGCCAGGAGAAAGCGGGCATCGAGACCATCCGCTTCGACGCTGCCGCATCCAAGGCTTACCGCGACGGCGCCTACACCACCGGCTGGGCCGCGGCCATGAAGCAGAGCCCCGAGATCGCCGCGCGCTTCAAGGCCTTGTTCACCAAGTGATTCTGCATCGTCTGTCCAATGCCTATGGCCGGCTGCTGGCGGCGCTGGCGCTGGTAGGCTGTGCCCTGCTGATGGCCATGATGCTGATCATCGTGGCAGATGTGCTGCTGCGCAACGTCGCCATCCCCGGCCTGCCGCGTGGGCTGGCGTGGAGCAACGAGATATCCGAGTTGATGCTCTACCTGATCACGATGACGGTGGCGCCCTGGCTGCTGCGCCAGGGCCAGCACATCCGGGTCGACATCGTGCTGCAGGCGATTCCGCAGCAACTGGCCTGGCGCCTGGAATGGGTCAGCGATGTCATCGGGCTGCTCTGCTGCTGCGTCATTGCCTGGTACGGCAGCCAGGCAGCCTGGTCCAGTTATGCCTCCGGTGCAGTCAACATCAAGACGCTGGTCACGCCGGAATGGTGGGCGCTGGCGCCGCTGCCGGTGGTGTTCGTGCTGCTTGCAGTGGAAATGTTGTTTCGCATGACGCGCCTGTACCAGGGCGAGCGTGGTCCGCGCCATGACGCGGTGAGCGCGGCATGATCGGCCACCGCAATCCCCGTCGCCCTGGCGCGACGCGTCACGGGCGAGCCCTTCAACATCTTGTCAGGACAACACCATGAGCGCCTGGGCCCTGGCGGCGTGGATGATGCTCGGCGGCTCCACCATATTGCTGTTCATCGGCATGCCGGTGGCGCTGACCTTCATCACCGTCAATATCATCGGTGCGTGGCTGTATATGGGTGGCGAAGCCGGCCTGGCGCAATTGGCGCGCTCGAGCGTCAGCTCCGTGACGGCGTTCTCTCTCACGCCCATCCCCTTGTTCGTGCTAATGGGAGAAGTCCTGTTCCACACCGGTCTGGCGCTCAAGGTGATCGAAGGCGTGGAGCGGCTGATCAAACACGTGCCAGGCCGGCTGGCGGTCGTGGCCGTCGTTGCCGGCACCGTGTTCTCGGCGATATCGGGGTCGACCATCGCCACCACGGCGATGCTAGGCTCGCTGATGTTGCCGATCATGTTGTCGCGCGGCTACCACCCGACCATCGCCGCCGGTCCGATCATGGCCATTGGCGCGGTCGACATGCTGATCCCGCCGTCGGCACTGACCGTGCTGCTGGGCTCCCTGTCGGGCATCTCGATCTCCAAGCTGCTCATCGGCGGCGTGGTCCCTGGCGTCATCCTGTCGGTTGCATTCGTGGCGTGGATCGTGATCCGCGTGAGCATCAGCCCGAAGCTGGCGCCGGTAGACCCGGACGATGCGGTTGTTCACCGCGGGTGGGCGCGCTGGAGCCTGTTCTTCGGATACGTGCTGCCCACGCTGTCGATCTTCGGCGTCGTGGTCGGCGCGTTGGTGGCAGGTTGGGCCACACCGACCGAATGTGCCGCGCTGGGCGCGTTCGCGACGATGGCGCTGGCCGTCGCCTATCGGGCGCTGACACTGGACGCGCTGCTCAGGGCGCTCAAGGGGACGGCCGGCATCTCGGGCATGATTCTCTTCATCATCCTGGGCGCCACGACGTTTGCACAGATCCTGTCGTTCTCGGGTGCCAGCAACGGGCTGGTGCAGATGATCACCGGCCACGGCCTGTCGACCGAGATGATCATCGTGGGCATGCTGGCGATGCTGATCTTCCTGGGCATATTCGTCGACCAGATCAGCATGATGATGATCACGCTGCCGATCTTCATGCCGATCGTGCAGGTGCTGGCCATCGACCCGGTGTGGTTCGGCGTGATGTTCCTCATCTGCATGCAGATGGGCCTGTTGCTGCCGCCCCATGGCCTGCTGCTGATGACCATGCGCGGTGTCGCCCCTCCGTCGGTGACGATGGCCCATATCTTCGTGGCCGTCATACCCTACGTGGCGATGAGCCTGATCCTGCTCACGGCCGTGTTCTTCCTGCCAGGGATTGCAACCTGGCTGCCGGGCTGGATAGGCTGAGCCTCAAGACGGCAGTTGAACGCACCCGATCGCACCCCGCCGGACATGTGACGGACTCACCCCATAGGTGAGCCTCGTCGCGGCAAGGACGCTTCGCGCTCACTGGACTACCCTCCCTTTCAAGTGATTGATACGGGGGCTGTGGCGCAGGGTTGTCCGCCGTGCTGGCACTGGTCACCGCAGCGATTGCCACGGCGCGCGGCTGCCACGTGATGGTTGGCGCCTACCAGATGTGCACCGCTGGAGTGCTCGCGCTGAAGTCGGGCTTCTGGGCCGTCGTCAGCTTGGTTACGTGGCGCAACCTGCTACGGGGCCGCTCCCACGCGGTGCCGCTCCTATTTTGAACGGCGCGAACACGCGCCCGCTCAGGGGCTCTTGGGCGGGTAACCCATTCCCTTGTGCATCTCCGACATGTCGACCATACCGCTGCTGTTCTTGCGCATGCGGTCGTACATCGCGGCGTGGTGGGCCATGAACTCCTCCCGGGAGATCATGCCGTCCTTGTTCACGTCCATGGCCTGCATGCCCATGCCACCCATCATGGCGCCGCTTCCGCCGCCGCCCCCATGCATCGCGCCATGCCGCGTCATGCGGTCTTGCGCACAGCCGGAAAGAAGTGCGGTCAGTACAAGGGCGCCCAGGCCCAACAATATTGATTTGCGCATGGCTTGCTACTCCGTTTCAATAATCGATCAATCCAACAGTCACTCCGGCGCGGGCACTGCTGGACCGCTGGGAGTGGATTCAGGCGAATGACCAGCAAGTCCGAAGACGCGCTGCACATGACCTCGGTCCATTAGAAGCCCACCGATTCGGCCGCGGCTTGCGCCAGCGCAGATACCGTGCGTTTTTTGCCTCGGCGAGACCTGCGGGACCGGCGCAAGCTGCAGTCAAGACGCATCGACTGGCGAAACGCCACGGCAACAACCCTGAAAACGTCCACGGTGTGCCCGTCCACGGTTTTCTGGAGGCGCACGGTTCAAGCCCTTCGCCAGCAAGGATGCGGTCCGGCTTGCGGCGCTGGACTGGGCCACCGAACACCGATTGCAAACCCTGCCCGACGCTGCACGTTCCGCGCGTTTGCCCTGTGCGGCGCCGCGCGCAGTGTTCGACACCCCGGTTGCCTTCGTCGCCGCGCATCCGGGCGTTGCGCGCCCGGTGCTGCATCAGCAATCATCCCCACCTTCCAGCGGCCGTACCGCATCCGCGACGGCAAGCCAGCATACCGGTGGTGCAACGGCCCGGCCCCGAAAATCCGCCGCGTCAGCCGGCAATCCGCGCCGCGATGGTCTTGGTCACCGTATACGCCTGCACCCCCTCGCGCCCCTTCTCCCGCCCGTAGCCCGATCGGCGGTTGCCGCCAAACGGCAAGGCGACGCTGCCGGCCCAGTAATCGTTGATCGTCACCTGTCCCGCATCCACATCGCGCGCCATGCGCAGTGCGCGTCCGATGTCGCGGCTGTAGATGCCGGCCACCAGCGCGTAGTCGGTGCCGTTGGCCAGCGCAAGGGCGTGATCGTCGTCGTCGGCGATCTGCACCGCCAGCACCGGGCCGAAGATCTCCTCGCGCACGCAGGCATCGTCGGGGGGCAGGTCGTCCAGGATCGTCGGCCGGTAGAACCAGCCGGTATCGCGCGCGTCGTCGCCGCCTTCCATGCCGCCGGCCAGCACCGTGCGCCCGCGTTCGCGCGCAGCCTCCACGCAGGCCGCGATGCGCGCAAGCTGCTGATCGGAGTTGATGGCGCCGACATCCGGCCCGCGCAGGCCGTGGCCCACGCGCAGCGCCCCCGTCTTCGCGGCCAGGCGTTCGAGCAACTGCCCATGAATGGAACGATGCACCACCAGACGCGAGCCGGCCGAGCAGACCTGGCCGGCGTTCGCATAGATGGCCCACAAGGCGCCCTCGCTGGCCGCCTGGACGTCGCAGTCCGACAGCGCGATCAACGGCGACTTGCCTCCGAGCTCCAGTGTCAGGCTGGCGATGTTGGCCGCCGCCGCCATTGCCACCCGGATGCCGGTTGGCACCGACCCGGTGAAGGTCACGTGCCGCACCGCCGGATGCGCCACCAGCGCCGCACCGGCCGTCGTACCCAGTCCGGTGACGACGTTCACGACACCGGGCGGCAGGCCTGCGTCCAGCAGCAACTGCCCGAGCAGCAAGGCGGTGAACGGCGTTGTCTCTGCCGGCTTGGCGACCACCGCACAACCCGCGGCCAATGCCGGCGCAACGCTGCGCACAAAGGTCGAGGTCGGATAATTCCACGGAATGATGTGCGCGGTGACACCCACCGGCTCGCGCAGGCTCCACGCCATGTGGTCAGGTCCCATCGGCATCGACGCGCCCTCGAGCGTGTCGGCCACACCGGCGTAATACGCGAACATGCGCGCCGCGCCGGCGACGTCGCCGCGCGCCTCGGCCAGCGTCTTTCCGGAGTCCAGCGCCTCGACGAAGGCCAGCGACTCGGCGCGTTCTCGCACCAGGCGCGCCGCGTTGCCCAGTACCTGGCAACGTTCGGCCGGAGCGGTGCGCCGCCAGGCGGCCAAGCCGCGGGTGGCGGCCTGCACCGCAAGCGCCACGTCTTCGGCATCGCCGGCCGCGAACGCCGCAAATGGCCGCCCGGTACCCGGGTCGCTGCTGTCCATCGTCGCGCCCGACGCCGCGGCCTGCAGCCGGCCATCGATCAGATGGCCGCTCGGCAAATCAGGGACGGTGCCGTGCTCCAGATAGGAGGCCGCCAGCATATCGGCAGTGATCGTCATACCCCCACCTCGCTGCATTGGTAGCCGGCCGAAGCCAGCCACTGCGGATTGATCTCCACGCCCCAGCCCGGGCCTGCCGGTATGCGCGCCTTGCCATCGCGGATCGCAAACGGATCCCCGAGAAACAGGTTCTGTTGCCAAGGGTAATACTCCGGTCCTTCGATCGAGAACTCCAGGTATTTGCCGGCATTCGGAATCGCACCGAGCAAATGCATGGTGCAGATCGTCACCAGCGACAGGTTGGCGCTGTGTGGCGTGCACGGCAGGCCGGCATCGGCGGCCATGCGCGCAACCTGCAACGTACGCGACAGGCCGCCCATGTACATGACATCGGGCTGCACAACGTCGACGGCATGCATCGCCAACATCCGCTCCCAGGTCGCCAGATCCCAGTCCTGCTCGCCGCCGGTAACATCGATCGACAAGGCCTGCGTGACGCTGCGGGTCTGTTCCAGCTCCCAGTAGGGACAGGGTTCCTCGAAATGGCCGACGCCCTCGGCTTCGAGCAGGCGGCCGACCTCGATCGCACGGGCGGGCGAAAAGCCGCTGTTGGCGTCGACGAGCTTGGCGATGCCATCGCCCAATGCCCGGGCGACCACCGGCACCACCTGCTCGGTGCGGCCCGGCCATTCATCGACATCGCGTCCGCATTCGGCAGCCACGCGCCACTTGAACGCGTCGAAGCCCTGCTCGTCGCGCAAGAGCACAAGGCGCGCTGCCTCGTCCTCGGGCGAAATGTCGCGCCGCATCGACGAGGCATACGCGCGCAGATCGCGCACCGTGCCGCCCAGCAGTTCGACGACGGGCTTGTCTTCGCGTTTGCCGCGCAGGTCCCACATCGCGGTGTCGAGGCCGGCCAGCGCGCGGCATCGGTAGCTGCCCGGGTATTTGTGTTCGCGCTCTTCGATGCGGGCCACCAGTGCATCGATGTCGCTGGCATCGGCACCCAGCGCCCATGGCGCGACCTGCCGGTGGAAGATGGTCGCAGTGATGTCGGCGTTGTAGGTCGATGTCTGGCCCCACCCGACGTCGCCGGCATCGGTCGTGAGTTTGACGAAGCAGACGAATTCGTTGGCAAATGTCTCCAGTTTGCGGATCTTATGCATGGACGGACTCCGGTTGGGAAAGGCTTATCAGGTTCGCCGCCTTGCGCGCGACCATCATGGCTGGCGCATTGGTATTGGCGGAAGGAATGCTCGGGAACACGGACGCGTCGACGACGCGCAGCCCCTGTATGCCGTAGACGCGCAGTTCGGCATCGACGACACCACCGGCAGATTCCGGCAACATGGCACAGGTGCCGCAGGGGTGGTAGACGGTGCCCGCGCGCGCGCGAAAATCCTGCACGATCGCCGCATCGGACGCCGCGGCGGGATCAAAAGCCGGCTGGCCGGCGATCAGCGCACGCAGCGCCCTTGTCGACTGCAGGCGGCCAATCAGCCGGGCCCCCGCAATCGCCTCGCGCACATCCTGCGCCGTCGACAGGTAGTTGGGCATGATGCGCGGCGGCGCCGAGGGGTCGCCGGATGCAATGTCGATCCGGCCGGTGCTGCTGGTGCGGCAGGCATTGAAACCGAGGATGAACCCGGGGTATGGGTCCGGCCGCAGCAAGGGCCGCTTGCCAGCGAACTCGGTGGTGTAGCTGATCGGGCTGAAGTACAACTGGATATCCGGCCGCGTCAGCGCGGCGTCGCTGCGCACCAGACCGCCCATCTGGTTGACGCTCAGGCTCAGCGGGCCCGTCCGCCGCAACATGAACTGCAGGGCCGCACCGATGCGGCCACTCCAGGAACCCAGCACGCCGTTGAGCGTGGGCTGGCTGGCGCGATAGAAGTAGCTGATGCCCAGGTGGTCGCGCAAGCCGCCGCCAACGGCCGGGTTGTCGTGGACCACCGCAATGCCGTGTCGGCGCAACAGGTCTGCCGGCCCGACGCCCGAGAGTTGCAGCAGTTGCGGCGAGTTCACCGCGCCGGCCGATAGCAGCACCTCGCCGCGCGCCGCGACGCGCAGCACATGGCGGCCGGCCTGGTATTCCACCCCCGTCGCGCGCCGGCCCTCGATGATGAGGCGCCGCACCAGCACACCGGTTCGAACGACCAGGTTGGGACGGCGCATGGCCGGACGCAGGAACGCATCGGCCGCCGAGCAGCGCAGTCCGCGGCGGGTGGTCACCGGATACGCGCCGACGCCTTCCGGCGTACCGCCATTCACGTCGGACGTGGCCGGCAGGCCGATCTCCCGCGCCGCATCGAGGAAATACTGCTTGACCGGATGGTATTCCGGCTCGCGGTCGGAGACCCACAACGGCCCCTCGCCCTGCACGCTGCCATTCGCGGCCACGCGCCGCTCGTTGCTGCGAAACACCGGCTCGACGTCGTGCCAGCCCCAGCCGGGATTGCCTGCCGCCTGCCAGTCGTCATAGTCCGCCGGCAGGCCGCGGCAGTAGACCATCGCATTGATCGAACTCGATCCGCCCAGCACCTTGCCGCGTGGCCAGTAGGCGCTGCGTCCGCCCAATCCCGCATCGGGCTCGGACTGGTACTTCCAGTTGATCGCCGGGTCGTAATACGCCATGCCGTAACCGATCGGCGTCCTGATCCAGAACCGGCGGTCGCTGCCACCGGCCTCCAGCAGCAACACGCGATTGCGTGGATCGGCGCTGAGCCGCTCGGCCAGCACGCAGCCGGCCGACCCAGCGCCGACGATGATGAAGTCGAAATTGTCCAAGTCCTTGTCCTGTTCACCACCGCGCGGCCCGTCTGCCATGCGAAACCGTGTTGCAGAAAATATTCTAGGGTTGGGCCATACGGGCCGATGGGCCAGTGAGCACGTCCTGCACGGAGCGGCATGGGCCACGCGCACAGTCGACTACGCCAACTGTTTTCAGAGGAGAAAGCGCGGATTTGCACACCGGCAGCCGCACAGATGCATCTTCGACACGCGGCGCCATGCATGAATCCATTGCAGCCCAGGCTCAAAAAATATCAGCTACAGGTCGCACACACCATCCTTGCCCGACGGGTGGTTTTCCAACTGGCCCCGATGTCAATCGCCGATCAGCAGATCGTTGTCATTCGCTACTTCGGCCAGCAACCAGCTACGCACGGCGTCGATCTTGGTGTAGTCCTTGCGCTCCTTGCGGCAGACGAAATACCACTCGTTGGGATTGGCAACCCGGCGCCCAGGAAACAATTCGACCAGCAGTCCCGAGCGCAGTTCGCGGCTGATATACGGCTGCTGGCCCAGGGCCACGCCCATGCCCTGCAGCGCGGCGAACAGGGCCAGGTCGTAGCTGTCGAAACTCAGGCCGGCATCGGGATTGGCATTGCGCACGCCCTGCGCGTCTAGCCAGACCCACCAGTCGCTGGCCGACGGATAGACCTGCAGCAGCACCTGGGAGCCCAGATCCTGCGGCGATCCCGGCGCCCCGCGCCCGGCCAGCAACGCGGGGCTGCACACCGGGAAGAGTTCGCAGGAAAACAGGTGTGCATAGTGCAGCTCGGGATGCTCCGGGCGGCCGACCATGATGCAGGCATCGACATCGCTGCGGTCGAAGTCCACGTCCTGCTGCGAGGTGTGCAGCCGCAAATGGATGTCCGGATGCGCACGCTGGAAACCCGGCAAGCGCGGGATCAGCCAACGCATCGTGAATGTCGAATACGCCTGCAGCGTCACCACGCCCGCGGCTGCAGGCGTGCGGATCAGCTCCGCGCCGTCGGCAATCCGGTTGAAGGCTTCGCGCAGGATGGGATAGTAGATACGGCCGTTCGGCGTCAACTCCACGGCCCGCGTCTTGCGCACGAAGAGTTCCACGCCCAGCGCGTCCTCCAGGCTCTTGACCTGGTGGCTGATCGCCGACTGCGACACATGCAGCTCCAGTGCAGCACCCTTGAAACTGCCGTGACGGGCAGCCGCTTCGAAGGCCCGCAAGGCGTTTAGCGGGGGCAGCCGCGGCCGACTGGCGTCCGCACTTTTCATCGCGCCTGGGTGCTCTGGCATCGATTGCTCCTTCATCTGCGGCTCATGGTTGGCCCGGCCAGGCCTTGGGTATAGATGAGAAATTCAGATCCATCGGTGAAATCTTATCCGAAAAACTCGGGGCTAACCCGAGGCGGCCGGATTGATATCTTTCGTAGACTTTACCGGCGATTGCAGACATCCATCCACGCCACCAACGGAGACGACACCATGTCAAAAGAGTTAGATTTTCTGAGTCATCAAGTTGCCCTGGGCCGTTTCTCGCGGCGCGATTTTCTCGGCCGTTCGGCGGCACTCGGACTGTCCGCGACCGCTGCCAGCCATTTGCTGGCGACCGCCGCGCATGCGGCCGGGCCGATCAAAGGCGGCACGATGCGCATCGGCCTGCAAGGCGGCGCGTCCACCGATACGCCGGATCCGGCAACTTACGCCAGCAGCGTCGGATTCTGCGTCGGCCGGGCCTGGGGCGAGGAACTGGTCCGGGTGAACGCCAAGGGCGTTGTCGAGCCGCGACTGGCTACCGAGTGGGGCTCGTCGCCGGACGCGAAGGTATGGACCTTCAAGATCCGCAAGGGCGTGAAGTTCCACAACGGCAAGGACCTGACGCCCGACGATGTCGTCGCCACGATGGAACGCCACTCCGGCGCCGAAACCAAGTCCGGCGCGCTGGGCATCACGCGCAGTTTCGAGTCGGTCAAGCGCGATGGCGACAGCGTCGTATTCACGCTCAAGGAAGGTAATGTCGACCTGCCTTTCCTGGTCGGCGACTTCCACCTGCTGATCCAGCCCAACGGCGGCAAGGACGCCCCTGGCGCCGGCATCGGCACCGGCCCCTACAAGCTGGTGACCAACGAGCCCGGCGTGCGCTACGTGCTGCAGCGCGACCCGAATTACTGGGCGGCGAATGTTCGCGGCCACGCCGAGACGCTGGAGTTCCTGATACTGAACGACAGCACGGCGCGCATGGCCGCGCTGCAAAGCGGCCGCGTCCACATGATCAACCGGGTCGATACCAAGGTCGTGGACCTGCTCAAGAGGGTCCCGGGCGTAAAAGTCCAATCTGTTTCAGGGCCAGCGCATTATGTGTTCGTCATGCATTGCAATGCGGCGCCGTTCAACAACAAGGACCTGCGCCTGGCGATGAAATATGCGATGAACCGCAAGGAGATGGTCGACAAGATCCTGCGCGGTTATGGCACGGTTGGCAACGACTTCCCGATCAATTCCAGCTACCCGCTGTTCTCGGAATTGCCGCAGCGGCCGTTCGATACCGACAAGGCGGCGTTCCACTTCAAGAAATCCGGTCACAAGGACCCGATCATGCTGCACACCTCCGAAGTCGCTTTCGCCGGTGCGGTCGATGCGGCCCAGCTGTACCAGGCCTCCTGCGCCAAGGCCGGCATCAAGGTCGAGGTCAAGCGCGAGCCCGGCGACGGGTACTGGACCGAGATCTGGAACAAGAAGACCTTCTGTACCACGTACTGGGGCGGCCGTCCGGTGCAGGACCAGATGTACTCCACCGCCTACATCACTGGCGCGGACTGGAACGAGACCAAGTTCTCGAACCCGAAGTTCGACCAGCTGGTCAAGGCTGCGCGCGGTGAACTCAACGAGGCCAAGCGCAAGGCCATGTACAAGGACATCGCGATGATCCAGCATGAGGAAGGGGGCCTGATCCTGCCGATGTTCAACGACGTGGTCGAGGCCACGGGCCCCAAGGTCGCCGGTTGGGTGAAGAACCCGAACCTGGAGATGATGGGCGGCGCCGCAGCCACCGAGTGCTGGCTCGAGGCCTGACCACCCGGATGGGGCCGGGCTGCAGCCGGGCCCCGCATGGCGCCCCGCTGCCTCCCGGCATGAAAAGCCGGTGCAGCAGGCGGCTGCCGCCCGGCTCGCCCGCTGCCACCACCCTCGCCCGATCAACCACCTGAAATCGAGACCGCCATGTTTGGTATCAGTCCTTCGGCACGCATCCGGCCGTCGCCGTATTACGCGTCCACGATCGCGGATGGCGTGCGTACCTTCACGACCTACAACCACATGTTGATGCCCACCGGTTATGGCGATCCGGAAGGCGAATACTGGCGATTGATCAAGGGTGTGTCGCAATGGGACGTCGCGGTCGAGCGCCAGGTGCAGCTCGAGGGCCCGGACGCGGCCAGGCTGGCGCAGATCCTGTGTCCGCGCGACCTGTCCGGTTGCCAGGTCGGCCAGGGCAAGTACGTGCCGCTGTGCAACCACCAGGGCGCGCTCATCAACGATCCGATTCTGCTCAAGCTCGACGAGAACCGCTTCTGGCTCTCGATCGCGGACTCGAACATCTGGTTCTGGGCCAGCGCGATTGCCGCCGAGCGCGGACTGCGCGTGACGGTGAGCGAACCCGACGTGTCACCGATGGCGCTGCAGGGCCCCAAGGCGGCCGATGTGGTGGCATCGGTCTGCGGAGACTGGGTCCGCGCACTCAAATACTTCTGGTTCAGGCAGACCACGATCGAGGGCATACCGGTGGTCGTCGCCCGCTCCGGATGGTCCAAGCAGGGTGGCTTCGAGATCTACCTGATGGATGGATCGCGGGCCGACAGGCTATGGAATATCTTCCGCGAGGCCGGCAAACCCTGGGATATCGGCCCGGGTAATCCGAACAGTTGCGAGCGCATCGAAAGCGCCCTGTTCAACTACGGTGCCGACACCGACGCCGCGACCAACCCGTTCGAGGTCCGGCTTGGCAGATACGTCGATCTGCACGCGCCCGACGACGTGGTCGGCATCCAGGCGTTGCGGCGCCTGCATGGCGCCGGCATCCGGCGCCAGCAACTCGGGGTGCTGCTCGACGGGGACCAGCCGATGGCGCCGGACTACCGCTGGCTGCCGATCACACGCGACAGCGAAACCGTCGGTCACCTGACGACATCGGTCTGGTCCTACCGACTGGAACGCAACATCGGCATTGCGCTGGTGCGCGCGGACTGTGCGCCGCATCAGCCGATCACCGTGCGCCGGGACGGCGCAATCCTTACCGGCACGCTGACCGCGCTGCCTTTCATCTGATGGCGCGCCGGCACCACCCGCCTGCCAAACCCGGGAAAAAGGAGACACCATGTCCGGACTGTTGATACGGCAGGTTGGCACGCGCATCCTGCTGAGCCTGCTGATGCTGCTCGGTGTGTCGGTGCTGATCTTCGTCGGCACCCAGATGTTGCCCGGCGACGTGGCCCAGGCAATCCTGGGCCAGTCCGCGACGCCCGAGGCCCTGGCCAACCTGCGCGCCGAAATGGGGCTCAACGATCCGGCGCTGGTGCGCTACTGGCACTGGCTCACCGGTGCCGTCACTGGAGACTTCGGCAAGGCCTTGTCCAACGGACAGGACATCTCCGCGGCCCTGGGCGGGCGCCTGTCGAACACGCTGTTCCTGGCCGTTTGCGCGGCAGCGGTATCGGTGCCACTGGCCATCATGCTGGGACTTCTGGCGGTGCGTCACCGCGGCGGCCTCATCGACCGCACGATTTCGGGCTTGGGCCTGGCGTCGACCTCGCTGCCGGAGTTCTTCGTCGGCTACGTGCTGATGTACTTCTTCGCCGTCAAGTTGCAGTGGGTCACCAGCGTCTCCACCGTCTACGACGACATGTCGCTCGGCCAGCGGCTGGCAGCCATCGTGTTGCCGGTGGCCGTGCTGACGGCGGCGGTGCTGGCGCACATGATGCGCATGACCCGCGCAGCCATCCTCAACGTGATGCAGTCGGCCTACATCGAGACCGCCGAGCTCAAGGGGCTGGGCGCGCTCAAGATCATCTACCGTCATGCCCTGCCCAATGCGCTGGCGCCGATCATCAACGTGGTGATGCTGAACCTGGCCTTCCTGGTCGTGGGCGTGGTCGTGGTCGAGGTGATCTTTGTCTACCCCGGCATGGGCCAGTACCTGGTCGACCATGTCGCCAAGCGCGACGTGCCGGTGGTGCAGGCCTGTGGGCTGATATTCGCCACCGTCTACATCGGCATGAACCTGCTGGCCGACATTGCCGGCGTCTTGTCCAACCCGCGCCTGCGGCACCCCAAATAAGGAGCACCTGCATGATCGACTGGCGACGTATCCCGTTCTCGGCACTGGTCGGGCTGGTCCTGACGACGGCCATGGTGCTGGTAGCCATCCTGGCGCCGTGGATCGCACCTTATGGCAACGCCGAGGTGGTCGGCGACGTCTGGGGACCGATGTCGGCCCGGCACTGGCTGGGCACCGACAACCTGGGCCGAGACCTGCTCTCGCGCCTGATCTATGGCGCCCGGATCACACTGCTGATCGCCGGCCTGGCGACGGCGCTGTCGTTCATCATGGGCGCCCTCCTCGGCTTCACCGCCGCCGTCGTCGGTGGCTGGCTGGACCAGTGGTTGTCGCGTGGCGTCGATCTGCTGATGGCGATCCCGACCTTGATCTTCGCCCTGGTCGTGCTGTCGGTGTTGCCGTCATCGATCACGGTGCTGGTACTGGTGCTCGGCGTCCTGGACGCGACCCGGGTGTTCCGGCTCTCGCGCGCAGTGGCAGTCGACATCAACGTGATGGACTTCGTCGAAGCTGCCAAGCTGCGTGGTGAAAAAACGCCCTGGATCGTGTTCTCCGAGATCCTGCCCAACGCGCTGACACCTCTGATCTCGGAACTGGGCCTGCGTTTCATCTTCGCCGTGTTGTTCCTCTCGGCGCTGTCGTTCCTGGGCCTCGGCGTGCAACCGCCGGACGCCGACTGGGGCGGCTTGGTCAAGGAGAACAAGGAAGGCATCGTGTTCGGCATTCCGGCCGCGTTGATTCCCGCCGCGGCCATCGCGGTACTGACGATTTCGGTCAATCTGGTCGCGGACTGGTTGCTCAACCGCACCAGCGACCTCAAGGGAGGACGCGGCAATGGCTGACAAACCCAAGCATGCAGGTCCGTTGCTGGATATCCGCAACCTCCGGATCGAGGCCACGATCCACCCGCCTGGCGAGCCGGCGCGCGACATCCTGATCGTCGACGACGTGTCGCTGACGCTGCAAAAGGGCAAGGTGCTGGGCCTGATCGGCGAATCCGGCGCAGGCAAATCGACGATCGGCCTGTCCTCGCTCGGATACGGGCGCGGTGGGGTGCGCATCACCGGTGGCCAGGTGTTCGTGAACGGCCGCGACATCCTGCAAGGCGGCAACAAGGGCCTGCGCGCCCTGCGCGGTCGCGAGGTGGCCTATGTTGCACAGTCGGCCGCTGCCGCGTTCAATCCGTCGCACCGGCTGATGACCCAGGTCATCGAATCGGCGATGCACCATGGCGTCACCACCCGGGACCAGGCCGAGCAACGTGCGGTGACGCTGTTCCGCAAGCTGGGCCTGCCCGACCCCGACAACTTCGGCCAGCGTTTCCCGCACCAGGTCTCGGGCGGGCAGTTGCAACGCGCGATGACCGCCATGGCCCTGTGCGCCGAACCCGACCTGATCGTCTTCGACGAACCCACGACCGCGCTCGACGTGACAACGCAGATCGACGTGCTGGCGTCGATCAAGGATGCTATTCGCGACACCGGCGTTGCCGGCTTGTACATCACCCACGATCTGGCCGTCGTGGCGCAGGTGTCGGACGAGATCATGGTGCTGCGCCACGGCAAGATGGTCGAGTACGGCCGCACCGAACAGATCATCCGCGCACCGCAGCAGGCATACACGCGCGAACTGGTCTCGGTGCGCTCGATCGCGCACGAAGAAAAGAAGCCTTCGGACCAGCCCCTGCTGGACATCCGCAACGTGACCGCCAGTTATGGCGGCGGTGCGGTCAAGGTGCTGGACCAGGTATCGGCACAACTGAGCCGGGGCCAGACGCTGGCCGTGGTCGGCGAGTCCGGATCCGGCAAGTCGACGCTGGCGCGTGTCATCACCGGCTTGCTGCCGCCCAGTGCCGGCAACATCGTGTTTGATGGCCAGCCCCTGCCTGCCCGATTGGCAGACCGTAGCAAGGACCAGTTGCGTGAACTGCAGATGATCTACCAGATGGCCGACACCGCGATGAATCCGCGCCACACCGTGGGCAAGATCATCGGCCGGCCGCTCGAGTTCTAT
>JBFJZP010000018.1:0-13837 GCA_041622095.1 Burkholderiaceae bacterium
GATACCGCCGTCCGGCCCGATGGTCTTGTACGGCGTGACCACCGACACCTCGATCGGCGGCCTGTTCATGGCCGGCATCGTGCCCGGCCTGCTGATGGCCGGCGTGTTCGTGGCCTGGAACATGGTGCATACCGCGGTGACCCACCGCCACATCCGGCGCGAAACCCGGGCCACGCTGCGCGAGGCCCTCGGGGCCGTGCGCAGGTCTGCCTGGGCGATTTCACTGCCGGTGTTCGTGCTCGGCGGCATGTATGCCGGCGTGTTCACCGCGACCGAGGCTGCGGCGGCCGGCGCCTGGCTGGCGCTGTTCGTGTCGGTCGTGATCTACCGCACGGTGGGCTTGCGTGCGATCTGGGAATCCGCGGTCGAGGCCTGCAGCGTGTCGGCGATGTTGTTCATGATCCTGGCTGGTGCCTCGGTGTTCGGCCATGTGATGACCAAGCTGCGCATTCCGCAGCAGATCGTCGAGGCGGTGATCGCTGCCGATGTGGGCGTGACCGGTTTCCTGATCATCATGATGGCGCTGATCCTGGTTCTGGGCATGTTCCTGGAGTCGATTGCCATCATCCTGATCACCACGCCGGTGATCCTGCCAGCCATGCTTCATTTGGGCATCAATCCGATCTGGTATGGCATCTTGCTGGTCATCAATCTGGAATTGGCACAGATCACGCCGCCGGTGGGCATGAACCTGTTCACGATCAAGGCCATCACCGGTTCGCCGATCGGGCCGATCGTGCGGGGCAGCGTGCCGTATGTGCTGCTGATGGTCCTCGTCATGGCGCTGGTCATGATCTGGCCGGAAATCGCGATGTGGTTGCCCGGAACGATGATGGGGCGGTGAACCCCTGACTTGGCGCTAAGCTGACGCCATGGACAAGTTCAAGCAGCTCGAATCCTTCGTCTCGATCGCCACCCGCGGCAGCCTGACCGCGGCGGCCCAGGCGGAGGGTGTTGCGCCGGCCATCATGGGGCGCCGGCTCGACGCGCTGGAGGAGCGGCTGGGCGTGAAACTGTTGCAGCGCACGACGCGGCGGCTGACGCTGACGCATGAAGGAAGCGCCTTCCTGGAGGATTGCCAGCGGCTGCTGGCCGATGTCGCCAATGCGGAGGCCAGCGTCTCGGCCGGTGGCGTCAAGGCCAGCGGGCATTTGCGCATCACCGCGCCGGCAGGCTTCGGCCGCCGGCATGTGGCGCCGCTGGTTCCGCGCTTCCGGGAACTGCACCGCGACGTGACGATCTCGCTGAACCTCAGCGACCGGGTCATCGACATCGGCGCCGAGGGTTTCGATTGCGCGGTGCGCGTCGGCGATCTGCCGGACTCATCCATGGTCAGCGTGCGCCTGGCCGACAACCGGCGCCTGTGCGTGGCCGCGCCGCGTTATCTGGAGCGCCATGGCACGCCGGCCCATCCGGGCGAGCTGGCGCGATTCGATTGCCTGGTGTTGTCCAGCGATGCGTCGCAGACCCGGGGCTGGGCGTTCCAGGTCCCGCAGCAGGACGACCGCGGCGCCCCGGCCGATCCGTCCGCTGCGGCAGCAGGCCCGATGACGCTGCTGCATGTACGCCCGGGTGGCCCGCTGGACTGCTCCGATGGCCAGGTGCTGCATGAATGGTGCCTGGCCGGTTTCGGCATCGCCTGGCGCAGCAGTTGGGAGGTCGAGGCCGAGGTGGCGGCCGGCACGCTGGTGCCCTTGCTGGAGTCATTCGCTGCGCCGCCGAACGGCATCTTCGCGGTGTTCCCGCAGCGCAAGCACCTGCCGCTGCGGGTGCGCCTGTGGATCGACTTCCTCAAGCACCACTATGCCCAGCCGGGTTTCTGGAAGGACTGATCCGCCGGTGATTGTTTGGCGGCGGCATCGGGCGCTTGGCGTCGGTTCAGGCCGACTTCTTCAGGCATTGGCTCATGAAGGCCCGGCGCTCGTCGCCCTTCTTGTCGCCGGCCTCGGCGTTGCAGGTCTTCATCTTGCCCTGCTGGGTCACCGGTTTGGCGCTCAGGCAGCTTTTCATGAAGGCCTTGCGTTCGTCGCCCTTCTTGTCGCCGGCCTCCTTGTTGCAGGCGCCCATCTTGGACTGTTGGGCGGTCGGGGCTTTTTCTTCGGCATGGGCCACACCGAGCGACAGGGCGATGCCGATGGCGAGCACGGAGATCAGTTTCTTCATGAAGCGGTTCCTGGGGTTTGGGTTGGATCGGTCTGTCCTTGGGCGGACTATCCCACAACGCCGGTGGGCACGATTCGGCTGACACGGGTGAAGCGCTCCGGCCGGTCTGGCGGCTCGATGCGACTTTCGGGCGTCCGGTGGCCCGGCAAATCTGCCTGGCGCCGCTTCCCTAGAATCGAGGGTTATGCTCAAGATCAAACAGGAATTGCTGAACGGCCTGGCAGCCGTGTTGTCGGAACTCGCCCCGGAGGCGGCCACACGGGTGGTTTTCGAATCCCCCAAGGTGGCGGCGCACGGCGATTTCGCGTCGACTGCGGCGATGCAACTGGCCAAGCCACTCAAGCGCAATCCGCGCCAACTGGCCGAACAGCTGCGCGACAAGCTGCTGGAATTGCCGGTCTACCAGCAATGGGTGTCCGACATCGACATCGCCGGCCCCGGCTTCATCAACATCCGGCTCAAGCCGCAAGCCAAGCAGCAGGTGGTGCGCGAGGTGCTCGACGACGGCGTCGGTTTTGGCGTGTTGCCGGCCAATGGCCAGCGCATGCTGGTGGAGTTCGTATCGGCCAATCCGACCGGGCCGCTGCATGTCGGCCGCGGCCGGCAGGCGGCACTCGGCGACGCGATCTGCAATCTGGCGGCCACCCAGGGCTGGGATGTCTACCGCGAGTTTTATTACAACGATGCCGGCATGCAGATCGCCACGCTGGCCCACAGTACGCAATTGCGGGGCCGCGGCCACAAGCCTGGTGACCTGCAGTGGCCGGAAGTGGCCTACAACGGTGACTACATCGCCGATATCGCGGCGGATTTCCTCGCGCGCAAGACGGTGCATGCGGAGGATCGCGAGACCACCGCCAGTGGCGACATCAACGACATAGACGCAATTCGCGAGTTCGCGGTGGCGTATCTGCGCCATGAGCAGGATCTCGACCTGAAGGCGTTTGCGGTGCGCTTCGACAATTTCTACCTGGAGTCGAGCCTGTACAGCAGTGGCAAGGTTGCCCAGACGGTGCAACGCCTGCAGGATGCCGGCAAGACCTACGAGCAGGATGGCGCCTTGTGGCTGCGCTCGACCGAGTACGGCGACGACAAGGACCGGGTGATGCGCAAGGGCGACGGCAGCTACACCTATTTCGTGCCGGACGTGGCCTACCACATCACCAAATGGGAGCGGGGCTTCTCGCGCGTGGTCAATATCCAGGGCACCGACCACCACGGCACGATCGCGCGGGTGCGCGCCGGCCTGCAGGCGGCCGATGTCGGCATTCCGGCCGGTTATCCGGACTATGTGCTGCACACCATGGTGCGGGTGATGCGCGCAGGGGTCGAGGTCAAGATATCCAAACGCTCCGGCAGCTATGTCACGCTGCGCGACCTGATCGAGTGGACCAGCAAGGATGCGGTGCGCTTCTTCCTGCTCAGCCGCAAACCCGACACCGAATACGTGTTCGACGTCGACCTGGCGCTGGCGCAGAACAACGACAACCCGGTCTATTACGTGCAATATGCCCATGCCCGGATCTGCTCGGTGCTGGCCTCATGGGGTGGCGATGTCGCGCGCCTGCGCGAGGTCGATCTCGGACCGCTGCAAAGCGACGCGGCGACCGGCCTGATGCTGTTGCTGGCGCGTTATCCCGACATGCTGGCCGCGGCTGCGCGCGATTTCGCGCCGCATGACGTGACTTTCTACCTGCGCGAACTGGCAGCGCAGTACCACAGCTATTACGATGCCGAGCGGATTCTGGTCGACGACGAGCCGGTGCGGCTGGCCCGCCTGGCGCTGGTGGCCGCCACCGCCCAGGTGCTGCGCAACGGCCTTGCCTTGCTCGGCGTCGACGCACCGCGCAAAATGTGATGGGAAACCGCAATGCAATCGACGACAGGCAAGGACGCAGGATGAAGCAGGCAAGGGCACAGCAACAACATGGCGGGACCCTGCTCGGGCTGATCCTCGGCATCGTCATCGGCCTGGGCATCGCGCTGGCCGTCGCGGTCTATGTCACCAAGGTGCCGGTGCCGTTCCTGACCAAGGGGCCGAGCCGCAGCGCGGACCAGGACGCGGCCGAACAGCGCCGCAACAAGGACTGGGATCCGAACGCACCGCTGTATGGCAAGAATCCGGCCCGCGCCGCGATCCCGGCGCTGCCGGCGTCTGCCGATGCGCCGGACTACAAAGGGGTTCCGCCGGCGGTTGCCGGTATTCCGACGCCGGCGCCTGCCGCTGCGCCGGCCACGTCGGCCGATCCGTTGGGTGACCTGGCGCGTGCCCGTGCCGGCGCCAGCACCGCTGGCGTGGACCCGTTCGCCTACTTCGTGCAGGTTGGTGCCTAC
Organism: Burkholderiaceae bacterium; assembly: GCA_041622095.1. GTDB lineage: Bacteria > Pseudomonadota > Gammaproteobacteria > Burkholderiales > Burkholderiaceae_C > CAISIP01. The sequence continues at coordinate 4,498 of JBFJZP010000018.1, forward strand.
CGCACCGCCAACGATGCGGAAAGCCAGCGCGCCCGGCTCTCGCTCGGCGGCATCGAGGCCCGGGTTTCCGAGCGCGAACAATCCGGCCGTACGGTGTACCGGGTGCGCGTGGGTCCGTTCGACAAGCGCGAGGATGCCGACCTGACCAAGCAAAAACTCGAGAGCCTGGGCATGGAAGCCGCGCTGGTACGGGTGCAGCGTTGAACTTTTTCCGGCCTGGCGCCATCCGATTGCCATGGCCATCACCTGTCACCGGATCGTGTCATGACCGGGATGGTTGCCACAGGAGCGCAAGCACATGAAACGTCGTGATTTTTCGGTCTCTGCCTTGACTGCCATGGTGGCCGGGCCGCTTGCATGGTCTTCGGCCGGAGCCCAGACGCGTGCGCCGGAGGCAGGCCGCGAATACCTCAAGCTCGCACGCGAGGTGCCGGTCGAGGCGCCCAAGGGCAAGATCGAGGTGGTCGAGTTCTTCTGGTACAACTGCCGCTTTTGCAACGCCTTCGAGCCATCGCTGGAGGCCTGGAGCAAGAGCCTGCCGCCGGACGTGGTGTTGCGCCGGGTGCCGGTCGGGTTCCGCGACAATTTCGTGCCGCAGCAGCGGCTGTTCTATGCCTTGCAGTCCATGGGCCTGCTCGACCAGATGCATGCCAAGGTGTTCGCCGCCATCCACGACGGCGGACAGGACTTGTCGCGCGGCGAAGCGATTGCCGCCTGGGTGGCCCAACAAGGCGTGGACCGCGCCAAGTTCATGAGTGCCTACGGTTCGCCGGAGGTGGGTGAACAGGTCCGCCGGGCCACCGCGCTGCAGGATGCCTATGTGGTGGCCGGAGTCCCGGCACTGGGGGTCGCCGGTCGTTTTTATACCGATGGTGCGATGTCGGGCTCCATGGCCCGCGTGCTGCAGATCGTCGACTACCTGCTGGCCGACATCCGCGCCGGTCGTTGAGCGCCGGCCGGCAACCCGATCGGCGGGCGCTGGCCGGCACGGTCCGCGGCGGTTGGCGCGGCGTCGGGCGGGTGTTTGCAGCCGCCGTCTGTCGCCTGGCAGCGAATTCGCATGGGGGTGCTGCAACCGGGGCGATACCCGGGGCTACAATGAATCCGCAGAGTTGACTGCAAGATTCGTGCCTTTATGAAGCCCACCACCATTCCTTACACCTTGTTGCTGGCCGCCCTGTTGCAGGGTGGCTCTGCGCTGGCAGAGCGGGCCGATCGTGACAAGCCGATGACCATCGAGTCGGATACCTTGCGTTATGACGACGCCAAGCAGACCAGTGTCTTCACCGGCAAGGTGGTGTTGACCAAGGGCACGATGCTGATTCGCGGCGCCCGCATGGATGTGCGCCAGGACAACGACGGCAATCAGTTCGGCGTGGTGACGGCCGAGCCTGGCAAGCTGGCGTTCTTCCGGCAAAAGCGCGACACCCGCGGCGATTCGGCAGATGAATTCATGGAAGGCGAAGCCGAGCTGATCGAATACGACGGCAAGGCCGACGTCGTGACCTTCACACGGCGCGCGGTCCTGCGCCGTTATGTCGGCTCCACACTCAACGACGAGATCACCGGGCAGGTGATCGTCTACAACAACACCACCAGCGTGATGACCGTCGACGGCGGGTCGGCTGCCGGCAGCGGCAGTGGCCGCAGCGGCCGGGTAAGGGCGGTGCTGACACCCCGCACCGATGACAGCAAGGCCGGGTCGTCGGCATCCGGCAGCAGCACACCGACCGCACCGTTGCGCAAGTCCCAGACGCTGGGGGGCGACAAGAAGTGATGGACGCCGGCAAGGGCACCACGGCGACCCCGACGGCCGACGTGGCGCGGCAGGACGGCGTGCCGGTCTCGCGCGTGCGACTCGAAGCGCAGCACCTGCAGAAATCGTATGGCAGCCGCATGGTGGTCAAGGACATCTCCTTGTCGGTCGGCGCGGGCGAGGTGGTCGGTCTGCTCGGTCCGAATGGTGCGGGCAAGACCACCTCGTTCTACATGCTGGTCGGCCTGGTCCGGCCCAGTGCCGGCGACATCCTGATCGATGGCCGCTCGGTGGCCCGGATGCCGATCCATCGGCGGGCGCGTCTGGGCCTGAGTTACCTGCCGCAGGAAGCGTCGATCTTTCGCAAGCTCACGGTCGAGGACAACGTGCGGGCGGTGCTCGAACTGCAGACCGACACCTCCGGCCGGCCGTTGAGCAAGGCGCAGGTCGACGAGCGCCTGGACAACCTGCTGCACGACCTGCGGGTGGAGCATCTGCGCAAATCGCCGGCGCTGGCCTTGTCGGGTGGCGAGCGGCGCCGGGTCGAGATCGCCCGGGCGCTGGCAACACAACCACGCTTCATCCTGCTGGACGAGCCTTTTGCCGGCATCGATCCGATTGCGGTGATCGAGATCCAGCGCATCGTCAGTTTCCTGAAATCCCGCGGCATCGGTGTGCTGATCACCGACCACAATGTTCGCGAAACCCTGGGCATTTGCGACTACGCGTTCATCATCAGCGATGGCAACGTGCTGGCGCAAGGCTCGCCCGAGGCGATCGTCGACAATCCGGAAGTGCGCAGGGTCTACCTGGGCGAGCACTTCAAGATGTAGATGAAGCCCGGTCTCTCATTACGCATTTCGCAGCACCTGGCGTTGACGCCGCAGCTGCAGCAGTCGATCCGCCTGCTGCAGTTGTCCACGCTCGAACTGAGCCAGGAAGTCAACCAGATGCTGGACGACAACCCGTTCCTGGAGTTGTCCGAGGAGGTCGCGCCGCGCGAGGAGTTCGGCCTGGACAGCAGCGACACGCCGGTGCCGCAGGCCGAGCGCGAGGCCGAGCTGGCGCCGACGAGCATGGCGCAGGAATATGTGTCGGTGGCCGACGCCCCGTCGAGCGACGACAACGCCACGCCCTTGTCGGCCGAAGACGGCCAGAGCTGGGAGGGCGACGGCACGCAGGAAATTGCGCCGGATGACGGCGAATGGGGCGGCGACGCCAAGGCGCACGGCAACAACCTGAACGACGCGGACGATGTCGAGGCCGGCGAGCTGGCGCGCTCGCAGGAGACCTTGCAGGATCACCTGCATGCGCAGGCCCTGACCACCCGGCTCGGCGACGAGGACCGGATGGCGCTGCGCTTCCTGATCGAGTCGCTCAACGACGACGGTTATCTGGAGGAGTCGCTGGAGACGCTGTGCGCCGGCCTGGCGCCGGCAGACGAGGAGGAGATGGAGCAGTTGCACCACCACTTCCGCGTCGCCTTGCGCACCTTGCAGGGTTTCGATCCGGTGGGCGTCGGGGCCGCCGACCTGGGGGAGTGCCTGCGCCTGCAATTGCGCGCGATGCAGCAGTCGATGCCGTCGGACGATCCGGGCCAGGACCTGCTGGCGGTCGCGGTGCGCATCTGCTCGCATCCGATGGATCTGCTGGCCCGACGCGACGTGCGCCGGCTGTCGCAGTTGTGCAGTGCCAACGACACCGCGATCAAGGAGGCGATCGCGCTGATCGCCCGGCTCGAGCCCAAGCCAGGCCGCCGCTTCGTCAATGTGGAGCGCAACATCGTCGTGCCCGACGTGCTGGTGGTACAGGTCGGCAATGGCGCGAACGTGAAGTTCCGGGCCCAGATCAATCCGCAGGTGATGCCGCGGCTGCGGGTGCACGACATCTATGCCAATGCCTTGCGCCAGCACCGCGGTGGCGGCAGCGATTCGTCCAACTACGCGGCCTTGCAGCAGCGGCTGCAGGAGGCGCGCTGGTTCATCAAGAACATCCAGCAGCGCTTCGACACCATCCTGCGGGTCAGCTCCGCGATCGTCGAGCGGCAGAAGAATTTCTTCGTGCACGGTGTGCTGGCGATGCGCCCGCTGGTGCTGCGCGAGATCGCAGACGAACTCGGCCTGCACGAGTCGACCATCAGCCGCGTCACGACCGCCAAGTACATGGCCACGCCGATGGGCACCTTCGAGCTGAAATACTTCTTCGGTTCGTCGCTGGGGACCGAGGCCGGCGGCAATGCATCGAGCACCGCGGTGCGCGCCTTGATCAAGCAGTTCATCGACGCGGAACTAGCGACCAAGCCTTTGTCCGACAATCAGCTGTCCGAGATGCTCAAGGAACAGGGCATCACCTGCGCGCGGCGCACCGTTGCCAAGTACCGCGAAGGGCTCAAGATCGCGCCGGCCAATCTGCGCCGCGCATTGTGAACAGCGCCGTCCGACCCGCCTGACAACCATCCGAGATCCGATCCAGCCGTGAACCAGCTCCAGCTTTTTCTTCCCTGCGCCGCCGGCGTCGAGGACTACCTCGCGCAGGAGGTGGCGCGTGTCACTGGCCAGCCGCTGGCACAGGTGCAAAAGTGGCGCGCCGGCGTGTTGCTGCAGGGCTCCTGGCGCGACGCGATGCTGCTGAACCTGCACAGCCGGCTGGCGCAGCGCGTGCTGGTGCAGCTGTTCCAGGCCGACTATCGCAACGAGCAGGACCTGTACCGCGCCGCCAGCGAGGTGGCCTGGGAGATCTGGTTCACGCCGCGCCAGAGCATCAAGGTCGAGGTCACCGCGCAGCACAGCCCGCTCAACAGCCTGAACTTCGCCGCGTTGAAGATCAAGGACGCGGTCTGCGACCGCTTCCGTGCCAAGGCCGGCGGCATCCGCCCGGATGTGAACACCCAGTGGCCGGACGTGCGGATCTATGCCCACCTGACGACCGACACCGTGTCGCTGTATATCGACACCTCGGGCGATGCGCTGTTCAAGCGCGGCTGGCGCGAGGACAAGGGCGAGGCGCCGCTCAAGGAAACCCTGGCCGCGGCGATGCTGGCCGCCAGTGGCTGGGTGGATACGCCGGAGCTGCCGCTGTACGACCCGTGTTGCGGCAGCGGCACGATCGCGATCGAGGCGGCGCAGATCGCGTGTGGCATCGCGCCCGGCTCCTTGCGCCGCTTTGCGTTCGAGAAGATGCTGCCATTCCAGTCGCATGTCTGGGATGCCTTGTGCAATGAGGCCCGGCGCGCGCAGCGCTTGCCGGCGCCGGGTGAACGCCCGCGTATCTTCGGCAGTGACGTGGCGCACCGCATGGTCGATTTCGCGCAGCGCAATGCGCAGCGCGCCGGCGTCGCCGATGCGATCGAGTTTCGTGGCGGTGACGCGTTGCAGCGCATGCCGCCCTGCGATCCGCCCGGCGTGATGCTGGTCAACCCGCCTTACGGCACCCGGATCGCGACCGCCGGTTTTGCCGGCGCCGGACGCCACGCGCAGGAGAGCCCGGACGCCTACGAGAACGAGGAACCGGCCGCCGCGCACGGTGGTCGCGAGCAGGCCCATACCGATGACGGCGGCGAGTTCTTCGTGCAGCTGGCGGCGCACTGGAAGAAGAATTACGCCGGCTGGACCGCCTGGATGTTGACCCCCGACCTCAAGCTGCCGGGCAAGATGCGGCTCAAGGCGACGCGCCGTGTGCCGATGTGGAACGGCCCGATCGAATGCCGCATGTTCCGTTTCGACATGGTGCAGGGTTCGGCCCGGGCGCCCCGCGGCGACGACGGTCCGCATTCGTGAGTGCCGCGCCGGGCCGCTCCGAGGCGGTCGTCCACCCCGGCGGGCAGGGCGATGTCGGCCCGGTGCCCGGGTTTCGGCCGGTGGTGCTGGACACCAACATCGTGCTCGATCTGCTGGTGTTCCGTGACCCGGCGACACAGGCACTGGCCAGCGCGCTGGCCGACGGCCAGCTGGTCTGGCATGCGACGGTGGCCATGCGGGAAGAACTGCACCGGGTGCTGGCCTATCCGGCACCGCAGCGGTGGCTGGCGCGCAGCGGCACTGCGGCACAGGATGTGCTGGCGCAGTTCGACCGGCAAAGCCGTCGCCATGCCGACGTGCCGTCCGGGCCGCCGCGTTGCCGCGACCCGGACGACCAGGTATTCATCGATCTGGCGCTGCATCTGCAGGCCTTGCTGCTGAGCAAGGACCAGGCGGTGTTGCGGCTGCGCCGGACGCTGGCAGAGCGTGGCGTGACGGTGGATACCGCCCTCAAGCCTGCAGCATGAAACTTTCCGCCCGGGCCTGCGGCCAGGACTGGCGATAGATCAGCGGCAGGCCGCCGAGGTCGGGCTGCAGCAAAGCGCCATCGTGCATCTGGGTCAGCACCGACTGCGCCAGCGAACGCACCTTGCCGTCGGAGGAGCGGCGCACGATGTGGTGTGCGCTGAGTTCGCGTGGATGGTTCAGGCCGGCGGCCTGCACCAGTTCCTTGAGCGCATGCATCGTCATCGCGTGGTAGCTGTAGACCCGTTCGGTCTTGTCGCCGACCACCAGGGACTTCTGGCGCAGCGGGTCCTGTGTCGTCACGCCGGTCGGGCAGTTGCCGGTATGGCAGGTCTGGGCCTGCAGGCAACCGAGTGCGAACATGAAGCCGCGCGCGCTGTTGCACCAGTCTGCGCCCAGCGCCATCATGCGGATGATGTCGAAGGCACTGATGACCTTGCCGGCGCAACCGATACGGATGCGTTCGCGCAGTCCGACGCCGCGCAAGGTGTTGTGCACCAGCAGCAGGCCCTCCTGCAAGGGCGAGCCGACATGGTTGGTGAACTCCACCGGGGCTGCGCCGGTGCCGCCCTCGGCGCCGTCGACAACGATGAAGTCGGGCGTGACGCCGGTGGCCAGCATCGCCTTGACGATCGCAAACCATTCCCAGGGATGGCCGATACACAGCTTGAAGCCGGTCGGCTTGCCGCCGGACAAGGTGCGCAGCCGGGTGATGAATTCCATCAGCTCGATCGGGGTCGAGAATGCACTGTGCGCTGATGGCGAGATGCAGTCGACGCCGATCGGAATGCCGCGCGCCTGTGCGATCTCGGACGTGACCTTGGGGCCGGGCAACATGCCGCCATGGCCGGGTTTGGCGCCCTGGCTGAGCTTGATCTCGATCATCTTGACCTGCGGGTCGCCGGCGTTCTTCGCAAACCGCTCGGCATGGAAGCTGCCGTCGTCGTTGCGGCAGCCGAAATAACCCGAGCCGATCTCCCAGATCAGGTCGCCGCCGTGGCGCCGGTGGTGCACCGATATCGAGCCTTCGCCGGTATCGTGGGCAAAGCCGCCCTTGCGTGCGCCGGCGTTCAGCGCCAGGATCGCGTTGGCACTGAGCGAGCCGAAACTCATCGCCGAGATATTGAAGATGCTGGCGTTGTACGGCTGGGTGCACAGGCCGGCACCGGACGCGCGTGCCGCGGCCAGTTCCGGCGTGCCGCCGATCCAGACCCGGAAGTCATGCGAGTCGATGTGGCTCGGCGCCATCGAGTGGTTGACCCATTCATACCCTTCGGCATGCACATCGAGCAAGGTGCCGAACGGACGCTTGTCGGAGTCGCCTTTGGCGCGCTGGTAGACCAGCGAACGCTGCGCCCGCGAGAACGGCGTGGCCTCGTTGTCGCTCTCCAGGAAATACTGTCGGATCTCCGGCCGCACATATTCGAGCATGAACCGGAAGTGGCCGATGATCGGATAGTTGCGCAATACGGATCTGCGCGATTGCAGCAGGTCATACATGCCGAGCCCGACCAGGACCAGCAAAGGCATCAGGATAGAGACGCCGACTCCGAACACAATGACGCTGAAGCTGCAGGCCAGCAGGCCGAGCACGCTCAGGCCGAATACGGTGTAGCGGACCGGGTAGAAATCGTTCAGGCGATCGAGCATGCCAGCGGCTCCAGTGTCAGTGTGTCTTGGTGGTGGGCGCTGCAGTTTTCTGCAGGCCACTGTTGTAGCGATTCAATCCGACCAGGGCGCTGGCGCGCACCTTGCGCCGCAGCAGCGGTGACCAGCCGAGCAACAGCCCGGACAAACCCAATGCCTGACGCGACCAGCGCCAGAAATCGAAACTGTCCCGATGGTGCACGATCAGGCCGGCGTCGTCGAAGCGAAAACGCGCATCGATCTGGTTGTCCACCGGTCGCCGCTGTTTGCCGAAAGGATAGCGCGCGCTCCAGTGCAGGCGGGCGGAGTCGGCATCGACCGACTCGATCCGGAAATTGAGCTTCCAGTCGGCCCGGCCGTTGGCATCGAGCGATTCGCACAACATGGACCACATCGCCATGACCTGGTTGCGGCCCTCGAGCGTGAAGACCTCGTCTTCGAACCGGACCTGCGGCGCATAACACTGCGCCATCGTGGCCGGGTCCAGATGGGCGAACGCGTTGTAGAAGCGCGTCAACGTGTTCCGACGGGCGTTCGGTGCCAGGTGCATGCGCGTGCGCTGCGCGGCGGGCAGCGCGGGGTCATCAGGCGGTGCTGCAGCAGGTCGGCCGGTTGTTGCGGCGTTCCGTGGCGGCGCAGATAGTCACGATGGGTATATGCGCCCAGCGTCATCTTGCCGACGCGTCTGGCGATCAGCGTGGATTGCCCGGGCTGCAGCATGCGGATGGCAATGTCGGCCTCGCGGCGCAGCAGGTTGCCGACGGCATTGCCGACCGCCAGCTCCACCTGGATATCGGGCAGCGCCTGCTGCATCCGGGTCAGGATCGGCGGCAACAGATAACAGGCCGCGGGTTGGCTGGCGCTCATGCGAACGGTTGCGCTGGCCTGGGTCTGCGCGACCGACAACTTGCGTGCCAGTTGCAGCGCACCGTTTTCCATGGCGCGCGCCGAATCGGCCAGGCGCAATGCAGTCTCCGATGGCAGCAGGCCGCGACCGGTGCGCTCGAACAACACCAGGCCGAGCTGGGACTCGAGCTCGGCGATGCGGCGTCCGATCGTCGTTTGGCCGGTTCCCGGCGTGCGCGACGCGCCCAGCAGGCTGCCGCAGTCCAGTGCGGCCAGCAACGTGCGGACCTGGCTCCAGTTGAAGTCCGGTCTCATCGCGCCGCCGATACCAGGCGGTTGCCGATATGCATTTTTGTAATTCTGCGTCTCCGAATTCGCCAATTGTGGTGGAGCTGTCACGATTCCACAATAGACCCACCCCCTTGACCCACCCCTTGCGAGACCTGCACCATGACACCTGGCGGATTCAACCAGTTGTCGACCGGCAGCTTTCCGCTGACCCTGGCCTGGACATGGCTGCTGCCGCGCACACGCCGGGCGCGGGGCGGCCGAGGCCTTGCATCGGGGCGCTTGGGCGGGGCCAGGCTAACGCCGACAATGGCACCGATGGACCGGACCTCGCTGGAATTGCTGCTGACGCGCGAAATGCCATTTGGCAAACACAAGGGCTGTATCCTGGCCGACCTGCCGGGCAACTACCTGAACTGGTTTGCGCGCGAGGGTTTCCCGCCGGGCGAGATCGGTCGCCTGCTGGCCCTGATGCACGAGATCGACCACAACGGACTGAAAGACCTGCTGGCGCCGTTGCGAAACCGCCGCAGCCACAACC
>JBFJZP010000019.1:0-13704 GCA_041622095.1 Burkholderiaceae bacterium
CCATCTGTTCGTGTTCTATTTCGGCCTGATGGCCGACATCACGCCGCCGGTCGGGCTGGCCTCGTATGCCGCCGCCAGCATCGCATATGCCAACCCGATCCGCACCGGCGTGATCGCGTTTCGCTACTCGATGCGCATGGTGCTGCTGCCATTCATGTTCGTGTTCAACCCGCAGTTGCTGCTGATCGGCGTCAGCGGTATCGGCCACACACTGCTCACGCTGGCCAGCGCCACCATCGCCGGCTTTGCCTTCATCTCGGTCAACCAGGGCTGGTTGCTGATCCGCAGCACGGCGGCCGAACGCTGGGCGATGCTGCTGGCGGTGTTCATGTTGTTCCACCCGGGCCTGTTCATGGATCCGCTGTTTGCGCCCTATCGCAAGCTGCAGGGCGACGCGGCCGCGGCCGCCGTGGCCGATGCCCCGGACGGTGCGCAGATGCGCATCTTCCTGAGCGGCCTGACGCTGGAAGGCCGGATGGTGGAGCACGGCGTGGTCCTGCCGCTCGGCCCCTCGACCGGCGATGCGACGCAACGCCTGCGCGCCAGCGGCGTGCACGCCGACCGCACCGAGAACAGGTTCTCCGTTACCCGGGTCGATTTCGGCAGTCGCGCCGCCAAACAAGGCGTGGAGCCGGGGTTCGCGATCGCCGCGGTCGAGGTGCCGAGCGACAACCCGGCCAGGGAATGGATGTTCCTGCCGGCGCTGGCACTGATCGGCGCGGTCGCCTGGCGCCAGCGCCTGCGCCGCGATGCGGCCAGGACGGTGCCGCCATCCTGAGCGGCGAAGCCGGTGGCACGCGTTTCCGATACGACAATACCTGCGACTTCAATTCTTCCGGACAAGACGTAGCCATGAACATCCATATCGGACTGACGCCATTGATTTCCCTGGTCGCCGGCGTGCTGATCCTGCTCATGCCGCGCGCGCTCAGCTACATCGTCGCCGTGTACCTGATCGCGGTGGGCGTGATCGGCCTGCTGGCCGGCGCCGGCATCCGCCTCGGCTGACACGCAACGCGGCATGCCGGCGATGGCCGGAATGCGCGGGTTTGCAGCCAGGCGTCGGTCAGTACATTCAACCGGCACCGCGATCCGCAAAGTCTGGCCGCGGTACATCGCTGAGCGCCTTCAGGACATCGTAGCGACTGACCTGGCCCACCAGCTTGCCGCCGCGCAGCACCGGAAAGCGCCGAAAGTGGCTGCCCAGGAAATGCTGCGCCGCACCCACGAGGTCGAGCCCTGCATCGAGCGTCTGCACCGGTGCGCTCATGAACTCGCGGACCGCGCCGCCACGGTCGCCATGGTATTGCGACGAAAAGGCAATCTTCAATCCATCCTTCTTGGACAGCACGCCGACCAGCGCGCCGTTGGCGTCCACTACCGGCGCACCCGAAATGCGCCGATCGAGAAGGACGCGGATGGCATCGTGGATGTTCATGTCCGGCGAAAAGGTGACCAATTCGGTCGCCATGATGTCGGCCACCGTTCGCGTCATCGCCGCACCCCGCGCCGGCACAGGCCGCATAACCTGACCACCGCATTGCCGCCGCATGAGCCGCGCAGCGGTCCGCGCCCGAGCAGCAGACCGACAGCCAGGCCGACGATGGCCAGAGTCACGATCAGGAAACTGAGCAAAAACACCATCATGGCGCGACACCATCCGCAAACCCGTTGACCGCCAGTTCCTGCAAGCCGGAGGGGCTGCGCAGCAGAAAAAGCGCGCTGGCGCCGCGTGCCACCAGCAATGCGCGCGCAGCCTGCGGCCCCATGACCATGGCCGCCGTCGCCAGGCCATCCGCCTCGGTCCCGGTATCGGCCAGCACGCTGACCGACGCCACCGCGTTGTCGACCGGCGTACCGGCACGCGGGTCCATGACATGCGAATGGCGGCGCCCGCCGATGTCATAAGACTGCGCAGCGTCGCCAGAGGTTGCCAACACCCGTGCATCGGCTTCGACGATGCGTTGCAGCGATCCGTAGCCCGGCCGCTCGATGCCCATGCGCCATGCGCGACCCGATGGGTGGCGACCACGCGCCACGACTTCACCGCCCAGTTCGAACACGAAATCGAGACCTTCCAGCGCCCGGGCAACCTGGTCCAGCGCATGCCCCTTGGCGATGCCACACAAGTCCAGGCTCAGGCCCGGACAGGTGGTGCGCAGCGTCGTGCCGTCCAGGCGCAGATCGCGATACCGTGCGACCGGACGCTCGGCCGCAATTCCAAGGGCACCGAAACCGAATCGACGCGACAGCGGTGCCATGGTGGGATCGAAGGCGCCGGCGCTGTCGCGCGCCAACGCGAGCGCGGCCTGCGTGACCGCCACCGTCTGTCCTGACAGGACCGCGCGCCCGTGGGCATTGAATTGACCGAGCTCCGAATCGGCACGGAACGGCGACATCAGCGCATCGACATGCGCCACGATCCGCTCGACCGCGCGCCGCGCCGCCGGCGCCTGGTTCGTCAGCGGCACGACGAGCCGCCAAGCCGAGCCAAAGGCCGGGCCGGTGAGCACCTGCACCTGGGTGGCACGGACTGTCGCTTGCGCCACACCGAACCATGCGATGCCGCCAGCGAGTCCGAGCACCGTCCTTCGCGAGTTCATGGTTCAGGCAAAAAAATCGTCATACAGGATATGCTCCTCGGGCACTTGCAAGCGCCCCAGCATGGCCCGTACGGCCTCGATCATCAAGGGCGGCCCGCATACATAGTACTCGCAGGCAGCAGGATCCGGGTGGGCTTGCAGATGCCGCTGGTAGACCAGATCATGCACATACCCGCGCGCGCCATCCCATGCGTCGCCGGGCGCGGGGTCGGACAACGCGACATGCCAGGAGAAATTGCGGTGCTTGCGCGCCAGCTGCGCCATGTCGTCGGCATAGTACAGGTCGATCAATGCACGTGCGCCGTACCAGAAGCTGATCCGGCGCGAGGTCCGGCGCTGCTCGAGTTGATCGAACACATGTGCGCGCAGTGGCGCCATGCCCACGCCACCACCGATCAGTATGATCTCGCGATCGCTCTCGCGGATGAAGAAGTCGCCAAACGGGCCCGACATCGTGACCGCATCGCCAACCTTCAAGCCGAAAAGATAGGACGACACCTGCCCCGGCGCCAGGGCCGGCATGCCCGGCGGCGGCAACGCCAGGCGGATGTTCAACAACAGCGAACCGACCTCGCCAGGATGATTGGCCAGTGAGTAGGCGCGCGACACGGGCGACTCGCAGCGGGCCACAAGCTGGCGGATCTGCATCCGCTCCCAGGCGGCCTGGTGCCGCGCATCGACATCGATCGCCGCGAACGGCAAGGTGTAGGCTGGGACCGTGACCTCGACATAGACGCCGGCACGAAACCGCAAGCCCAGTGCCGGCGGCAACGCAAACAGGATCTCCTTGATCAGCGGCGCGACGGTCCGCGTCCGGGTGACGGTGGCGGACCAGGTCTGCGCCGCCAGCGTCTGCGCGGCGACCGACACCTGAAGGTCGCCACGCACGACCAATTGGCAAGCCAGGCGCACACCCTTGGCGATGTCGGAGGCAGGCAACGTTGCACGCTCGATCGGAAGGGCCTCGCCGGCGCCTTGAACGGCGATACGGCACAAGCCGCAGGTGCCGGCGCCGCCACAGCCCGCCGGCAGGTGCACGCCACCATGCGCGAGCGCGTGCAGCAGCTTGTCGCCCAGGTCTGCGTCCAGCACCCGCTCGCCGTTCACGGTGATGCGCGCGAGTCCCCGCGGCATCAGTATCCTGCGCGCCAGGAGCACCACCATGACCAGGGCCATGATCAGACCCGTGAAAACCAGGCTGCCGAGCAGGATCTGCATCATCGCGGTGTCACTCGAACTTCAGCCCGCCAAACACGGCAAAACCCATCGACATGAAGCCGGTGAGTATGAACGCCAGCCCCAGGCCGCGCAGGCCGGCCGGCACGCGGCTTTCGTCGACCCGCTCGCGCAAGGCGGCCAGCGCCCAGATCGCGATCGCCCAGCCCAGCCCCGCACCAAAGCCGTAGACAACGCTTTCGCCGAGCGTGTAGCGCCGTTCGGCCATGAACAGGCTGGCACCCAGGATGGCGCAGTTGACGGTGATCAGCGGCAAATAAATGCCCAGCGCCGCGTACAGCCGGGGAAAGTGCCGGTCCAGCACCATTTCGAGAATCTGGACCGTGGCCGCAATGGTGCCGATCGAGGCGATCAGCAGCAGAAAACTCAGGTCGGTATCGCCCAGCCCCAGCCAGCCTAGCGCCCCAGGGCCGAGCAGCCAGGTGAACAACAGGTTGTTGACCGGCACCGTGACGGTCTCCACGACGATCATCGCCAGGCCCAGCCCGAAGGCGGTCTCCAAGTGCCGGGAGACCGCCAGGAACGTGCACATGCCCAGAAAATACGACAAGGCCAGGTTGTCGGTGAAGACTGCGCGCAGCAGCAGCTCGGTCATCGGGGGGCCTCGGCGTCAGGCGCGTCGCGCACGGTTTCGGCCTGCTCCGGATAACAGGCGCGCACGGCCCATACCAGCAGGCCGAGCAGGAAGAATGCACTGGGCGGCAGCGACATCAGGCCCCATGGCGTGAACCAGCCACCCTGGGACTCCAGCGGCAGGATCGTGAAACCCAACAAGGTGCCGGCGCCGAGCAACTCGCGCACGCTGCCGACGATGGCCAGGATCAAGGCATAACCGAGACCGTTGCCGAGGCCATCGAGCAGGCTGGCTCCCGGCGGATTCTTCATCGCGAAGGCCTCGGCCCGGCCCAGCACGATGCAGTTGGTGACGATGAGGCTGACGAACACGCTCAGGCGCCGGCTCATGTCGAAAAAATAGGCCTGCAGCGTCAGGTCGACGACGATGACCAGCGAGGCAATGATCGTGATCTGCACGATCAGGCGGATCGATCCCGGCACCTGTCTGCGGATCAGGCTGATGATGCCGTTCGACAACACCAGCACGACGATCAGGGCCGCACCCATCACCAGCGATGTGGCCAACGATGTGGTCACCGCCAGTGCCGAGCAGATGCCCAGCACATGCAGGGTCACCGGGTTGGCAACCACGATGGGGTCGACCAGCGTGCGCAGGCGCTCGTTCATGCGATGCCCTCGCATCCGACGCGCCATACGGCGTGACCCGCGGCGGACCGTGTCGCGCCTGTCACCGGCCGACCTCGTCGCGCAGGCGATTCAGGTACGGCCCGAAGCCGTCGGGGCCAAGCCAGAATCGCAGCGCATTGTTGACACCGTTGCCCGTGCGCGTGGCCCCGGAGATGCCATCGACCTCATGGACTCCGGCCGCTGCACCCTTGACGACCGCAAGCCGGATCACGCCATCGGCATCGGCCAGTTGCCGGCCCGGCCACAACGCGCGCCAGGCATCGTCTTCAATGCGCGCGCCCAGTCCGGGCGTTTCGCCATGCGCATAGACGCTGAGTGCAGCGACAGTATTGAGATCCGATTGCAGGGCCAGGTAAGCCTTGAGCGTCGACTGATAACCGGAGCCGCGCACCGGGAGTATGAGCAGCTTCAGTCGGCCGGCATCACGCACTTCGAACACCGTGGCGACGTCTTCTCGCCGCCCCAGTCCCGCGACATCACGCCCTGCCGGTAGCGGCTGGCTGGTGCCCGGATCACGTTCGACATACGCGCCGGAGGCCAGATCCACGAATCGCGCCTGCGCAATCCCGGCCCCCAGTACCTCGGCCATGCCCGTCACGCTGGCGGCACGGGCCAGCAAGCGGTTGGCGTCCTGCCGCGGCTTGAGCAACACCGCCGTCACCGAGACCACCAGAGAACAGACCAGGGCTACCAGCAGCGCAACGACCACGGTCCGCACCGGACCGTCGCCCGCCGGGGCAATGGAAATGGGCGTGCGCCCCGACGCGCCGGGCTTATCCATGACGCAAGCGCCAGCCCAGGGCACGGTCGATCAAGGGCGCGAACAAGCTGCCGAGCAGGACTGCGAAAACCACGCCGTCCGGATGCTCCGGGTTGGCCATGCGGATGACGACCACCAGGGCACCCACCAGGAGGCCGTGCAGGAGTCTTGCCGCGGGCAGTCCGTGGGCATTCTGCGGCGCCGCAGCAAGAAACAGTATGCCGGCGGCCAGGCTGCCTCTTCCCAGATGCTCCCACCATGCAAGGCCACCGATCAGCAGACTCGCCAACAACACACCGATCACGGCGCCAATGACCACCTGCCATGCCAGCGGCCGGCGCAGGATCAACGCGCCACATGCGGCCCCCAGGCAGGTGAGCGCCAGCACCCAGTCCGGCGGCTGCGTGACGACCGCCTGCAATTCGAATCCGCCAGCTGGAAACGAATAGATGGCGAACGCCAGCGCAATGACGGCTGGCGGAAGGATCGCCTGTCCGCCAAAGATCTCGCGCCCGAAGACCAGACCGAAGCTCAATGCCAGAATGGCACTTGCCCAGCCAACCGGTCCCGGCAACATGAGGACGAACAGCATCGCGAAGGCGACCAGGCCAGCGCCGACCGGCCGGCGCGCCGCGCGTGCAAACAGCCAGGCCCAGCCCGCACTGACAAGCAACGCCAGGCCCAGCAGCTGCAGTCGATCCGAGGCAAGTTGCGCAGGCTCAGCCGACAATCGTGCCGCCATTGGCGCCGCCAGCACCAGCAGCCATAGCAGATCGTCGCGATGGGCGGCGCTCAGGCTCATCGCATGCAGACCTGTCGCGGGCAACCAGGTGCGGTGGCGGATCGACGGCAAAAGGGCATCGGGTACGGGTCCTGCTGGCCTTTTCGAAAGCGAAGGGGGTTCCCGCTCATTATGCTGCGGCGCACGCGCGTCGGCGCGACCTGGCACGGTGATATCCCCACAGCGCCGCCACATCGACACTGCGGCAGATGCGGGACATGCCTCTTGCAAATACCGTTCACGCTGTTAAGGTGGAAGGAGCCAAGCACGGCCTGCGCTTCAGGAGTTGCTCATGCTGTATCGATCAATGGGATTTATCGCCTGTGTGGTCGCCACACTGTGGATGGCGGCCTGTGCCCCGGTGTCGCCATCCGCGACATCGAAGGCGATGGCGGCGGCTCCGGCCGCGCAGTTCATCGGATCGGAAAAATGCCAGGCGTGCCACCAGACGGAATACCAAAGCTGGAAGTCCAGCTGGCACAGCAAGATGGTGCGCAGCGCCCGCGACGGCCTGCTCATGGACGCCGGCAAGCACTGGGCACGCGACGACAAGGGGAACACGGGTCCGACCCGGGGCAACATCGATGGTGCTCCGGCCGCAATGCAGGACGTGGCGCTTGTCGTCGGCTCGCGCTGGAAGCAGCGCTACCTGGTGCCCAATCCGGCCAGTGGCGGCCATCAGTTCCTCGACAAGCAATGGAACACGCTGCACCGTCAGTGGGAGCCCTACGGACAAAAAAACACCTGGGAAGGACAGTGTGCGACTTGTCACACGACCGGTTACCGGGTACTCGCCGTCAATACAGACAATGCCGTCACCCAATGGACCATGCGCGAGAAGAATGTCGGCTGCGAGGCCTGCCACGGGCCAGGCGAAAAGCACGCGGCCACGGGTGCCAAGCGCGACATCTTCAACCCGGCAAATGCATCGCTGGCGGAAAGCTCGAAGGTCTGCGGCTATTGCCATGTCCGGGTCGAGAACAAGCGTTTTCTCTCGCCGGAGGGGAACCCATCGGAGTTCCTGCCGCACCCCGTGCTCGGCGAGAGTTACAAGGCCGGCATCGATGACTGGACCCGCTGGTATCCGGACAAGGTTCTGATACCGGGCGTCCAGGCCGAGGACCTGATCTCGCAGAACCACCCGGGTACCGATCTGAACAACGCGTTCTTCGTTGACGAGGCTGCGCAGCGGTCCGGCTTCTTCGAGGCACGAAAACACCGCCAGGAATACCAGGAGCACTTGCAAAGTGCGCACCACAAGAAGAACGTCGCCGGCTGCGTGACCTGCCACGCGGCACATGCGTCGGCCCGCAAGCCGGAACCGGTCAAGGCCGCCGACAGCTGCAAGGCGTGCCACGGTGACAAGATGGACGGGGGCAAGTTCATGCCGGGTCTGGCCAGCACGGCGCAGAATCTTTTCGTCCGCGCGCACACCTTCAACCCGGCGCTGGCAACGCGCCGCGGCGGACCAACGATCAGCGAGCCGTCGGAGCCGGCCTACTACTACAAGAAGCCCTGAGTCGCAGCCATCGTCTGCCCTGCAAGTATCCGGCCAAGTGACGGGCGGATCGGACGTGGCAAGGCATCGGCCTCGCCAGGACTCACTTCAGCATCCAGCCGACAATCGCTTTCAGGTCGGCATCGCTGGCCTTGGACTCCGGATGGCCCTTGCCGGCCTTGATATTGGCCGCGATGGTTTCTACCGCGCCGGTCTTGCCTTTGTACTTCGCGGCAATATCCTTGATCGAAGGCCCCATGGTCTTCTTGGTCGCATCGTGGCAGACCAGGCAGCCGTTGTCCCTGGCCAGCACCTCGGATGCCAGAGCCGGGTTGGTGGTCGCCCATGCCAGCGCGACAAGACTTGCCGTCATTACATATCGCATCACATGCTCCTTGTTGGAAAAAAGAGGCACGGACACCGCAAGCAGCGCGGGTTCTTGTTGCCAACCTCGCGGTGCATGTGCCAGTTACGGATGCTTTTCATCATATACGGCGACGCCCGGTGCGCCAGCGTACTCGCACCCCCCGGCCTTCAAGCCAGGGCAAGCATCCGGGAGCGGGTTCTGCACGCGGGGACTCAGCCAATCGCCATCAGGCTGGCATTGCCGCCGGCCGCAGCGGTATTGATGCTGAGCGAGCGCTCGATCAGCAGGCGCTCCAAGTTGATGGCGGCGTGTTTCGTTGCGCCGGCGGTCACGCCGACGATCGGTCCGGCACGGCCTGCCAGTGTTTGCAACAGGGCCTGCAACTCTGCGGCCGTGCCGGAATGCAGCACCGCGTCGAAGTGCACCGTGTCGGCCTGCCAGTCCTGCGCCAGGGTCACGTATTCCTTGACGGCGATCGGCAGCGACTCGCGCTGCGCGCGGGCCTCGGCCGGCCAGAGCGCGCGGCTGCCGACGGCCAGCACCGCCGCCAGTTGCGCCAACCGGTCGGCGTCGCCCTCCATACCTTGCGGCGCAAGGCACAACACCGCTTCGCGCGGCAACGTGGCATACAGGTTCGCCTCGCCGGTCGGGCCCGGCAATACCCGCCATTCGGCGGCCGGTACCCGTTGCGCGACCGCATCGCAGGTCGCAACCAGCGTCTCGTTGCCATGGGTGTGCGCCCAGTCGCGCAGGCTTGCCAGCGCCACTTCGCTTTCCTGCCGGTCGGACGCTGGCGTCCAGCCGCGTTGCGGCAGAGAGGGTGTTGCGCTGGTGTCGCCTTGTGTCGCAAGGCGTGCCGCGTCCACGGGCAACTGGCGGAGCAGGCGCAGCAGGTACAAGGGGCCACCGGCCTTGGGGCCGGTACCGGACAAGCCTTCGCCGCCGAAGGGCTGCACGCCAACGACGGCGCCGACGATGTTGCGGTTGGCGTACAGGTTGCCGGCTTGCGCGGCGTTGACCACCTGGGCCAGGGTCTCGTCGATGCGGGTGTGCACGCCCAGCGTCAGGCCGTAGCCGGTGGCGTTGATCTGCGCCATCAACTCCGGCAGGCCATCACGCTGGTATCGCAGCACATGCAGCACCGGGCCGAATACCTCGCGTTGCAGTTCGGCGATCGCGTCGATCTCGATCACCGCCGGCGGCACGAAGGTGCCGCGCAGGTTGGCATCGCTGTCGACCGCTGCGGGTCGCACCACCGCATGCCCCTTGGCGCGCATCGCCGCGATATGGCGCTCGATGATGCCCTTGGCTTCGGCGTCGATCACCGGGCCGACATCCACCGCCAGTGCACGCGGGTCACCGACACGCAGCTCGCTGACAGCGCCCTTGAGCATCTCGATCACTCGTTCGGCGCCATCGGCCTGCACACACAGGATGCGCAACGCGGAGCAGCGCTGGCCGGCGCTGTCGAAAGCCGAACTGACGACGTCGGCAACCACCTGCTCGGCCAGCGCCGACGAGTCGACGATCATCGCGTTCTGCCCGCCGGTCTCGGCAATCAGTGGGACCGGCTGCCCATCGGCGCCAAGCCGGCCAGCCAACGCGCGCTGCAGCAGCCGGGCCACTTCGGTCGAGCCGGTGAAGATCACGCCCTGCACCCGCGCATCTGCGACCAGCGCTGCCCCCACCGTCTCGCCGGGACCTGGCAAAAGCTGCAAGACGCCGCGTGGCACGCCAGCGTCCCATAAAGCCCGCACTGCGGCTGCGGCGACCAGCGGCGTCTGCTCCGCCGGCTTGGCCAGCACCGGGTTGCCGGCGGCCAGCGCCGCGGACAGCTGGCCGGTGAAAATGGCCAGCGGAAAATTCCACGGGCTGATGCAGACCACCGGCCCGAGCTGCCGATGGGTGGTGTTGTCGAAATGGCGGCGCACTTCCTGCGCGTAATAACGCAGGAAGTCGACCGCTTCGCGCACCTCGGCCACACCGTTGGCGCAGGTCTTGCCGGCTTCGCGCACCAGCAGTGCGATCAGCGATTCGGTATCGGCTTCGAGCCGGTCGGCCGCGGCCTCCAGCAGCGTGGCGCGTTGCGCCGGAGCGGTGGCCGCCCAGTCGGCAGCCGCTTCGGTGGCGCAGGCCAGGGCCGTCTCGACCTCATCCAGCGTGGCATCACGCACGGTCCCTACGATGTCGCTGCGATCGGACGGATTGGGCGCCGGGCGCACAGCGCCCGGCGTGGCACCGGCGGTGTCGACGCCCAGCATCGGTTCGGCGCTCCAGGTCTGCTCGTGGGAGTCGGCCAGGGTCTGTGCCATGGATGTCAGGCGGCTCTCGCTGGCCAGATCCAGCCCGCGCGAATTCACCCGCGCCGCGCCGTACAAGGCATCGGGCAGGGCAATCGCCGGATGGGGCACGCCGAGTTGGCCATCTTGCTGCGCCATGCGCTGGACGGTATGTACCGGATCCTGTACCAGTTCGGTCAACGGCACATCCTCGTCGGCGATGCGGTTGACGAAGGAGGTGTTGGCACCGTTTTCCAGCAGTCGGCGCACCAGATAGGCCAGCAGCGTCTCATGCAGTCCCACCGGCGCATAGATGCGGCAGGCGCGGCCGAGTTTGCCGTCCGCCACCGACCCGACCACCTGCTCGTACAAGGGCTCGCCCATGCCATGCAGGCACTGGAACTCGTAGGCGTCGTCGCCGCTGGCGCCCATGTCCACGGCCAACTGATGGATGGTGGCCAGCGACTGGGCGTTGTGCGTCGCGAATTGCGGATACACCGCGTCCGGCGCGGCCAGCAGCTTTCGGGCGCATGCGATATAGGCCACATCGGTATAGGCCTTGCGCGTATAGACCGGATATCCCTCCAGTCCATCGAGCTGGGCGCGCTTGATCTCGGAGTCCCAGTACGCCCCCTTGACCAGCCGCACCATCAGGCGGTGGCCACTGCGCCGGCCCAGGTCGACGATGTAGTCGACCACCGCAGGGCAGCGTTTCTGGTAGGCCTGGATCACGAAACCGATGCCGTCCCAGCCGGCCAGCGCCGGCTCGAAACACAAGCGCTCGAGCAGGTCGAGCGAGAGCTCGAGCCGGTCCGCCTCTTCGGCGTCGATGTTCAGGCCGATGTCGTATTGCCGCGCCAGCTGTGCCAGCTGGAACAGGCGCGGATACAACTCCGCCATCACGCGCCGGACCTTGGCACGCACATAACGCGGGTGCAGCGCCGACAGCTTGATCGAGATGCCCGGGCCGTGCAACACGCCCTTGCCCTTGGCGGCGCGGCCGATCGCGTGGATCGCCTGCTCATATGCGGCGTGGTATTGCCGTGCGTCATGTGCCGTCAACGCGGCCTCGCCCAGCATGTCGTAGGAATAACGGAAACCCTGCGCCTCACGCGCGCGGGCAGTGACCAGTGCCTTGTCGATCGTCTCGCCGGTGACGAACTGCTCGCCCATCAGGCGCATCGCCATGTCGACTCCCTTGCGGATCAGCGGCTCGCCACCACGCGAGACCACCTTGCGCAAGGCGTGGCTGAGGCCGGAATCGCTATGGGTGGACACCAGCTTGCCGGTGAACAACAAGCCCCAGGTCGCCGCATTGACGAACAGCGATGGGCTCTGGCCCAGGTGCGCATGCCAGTTGCTGGTGCCGATCTTGTCGCGGATCAGCGCGTTGCGGGTGGCCGCATCGGGGATACGCAGCAAGGCTTCGGCCAGACACATCAGCGCCACCCCCTCCTGCGAACTGAGGGCGAACTCCTGCAACAGGCCTTGCACCAGGCCGGCGCGTCCGCTGGCCATCGCGCGCTGGCGCACGCCGCCGGCAATACGCAAGGCCAGCGCCTGCACCGCCGTGCCTTGCGCGTCGGTCAACTGCGCCTGCGCGACCAATCCGGGCAGCAGGTCGGGCTCGGGCAGGCGGGTGGCCGCACTGATGGCAGCGCGCAGTGGCGAGGTGGACAACGCAGTTGTCAGCGAGATCGTGGGCCCGGCGGGCAATGTGGTGGGCATGGCGACATTCATCATCGAACTCCAGCAAGAGGCTATTAGTAATGGACGCTAGTGTTCACCACTTGGCACCGAATGTTGTTCGGTATTTGGATGATTTCGCCGACAAAAGTTCAGCGTTGTCCAAAACTCGCGCGCGAGGCGCAGATGGAGCAGCGCGCGCTGCGGGACAAGTCGGTCGGCGAATACGTCACCAAGCTCAAGGCCGCCGGCATCCAGTTCGTGACACTCGACAAGAAGCCCTTCTATGACGCCACCGCTCCGATCCGGGCCAAGTACGGCGCGCCGTTTGCGGACCTGATCAAGCGTATCGAAGCGGTCAAGTAAACCGTGCCGGCCAGACATCGCAGTTGTCCCCTACGGCGGCCGTGCAGGCTGCCAGCATCACCATGACTGAAAAAATCCATCGACTGCTGGACACCGTCCATTTGGCGTGTATCTGGATCTCGGGCATCTCGATCCTCTTGATGAGCCTGATCATCCCGTGGGGCATCTTCGCGCGTTATGTGCCGGGCTCGGGCTCGAACTGGCCCGAGCCGGTGGCGCTGCTCCTGATGGTGACCTTCACCTTCTTTGGCGCTGCGGCCACCTACCGCGCCGGTGGCCATATCGCGGTGGGCATGCTCACCGACCGGCTGCCCGCGCCGATGCGCTGGGCCTGCGAGAAGCTGGTCGATGTGGCGATGGTGGGCATCTGCCTGTTCGTCATGGTCTGGGGCGAGAACCTGTCCATGGAGATGATGCGCCAGGGCCTGGCCGCATTGATTGGCGCCTGGTGGCCTTTGCCGGCGTGCTGGTGGGTTTCGTGCGCGGGGGCTTGTCGCTGGTCAACATCCTGGCCTCGACCTTCTTTGGCGCGATCTCCGGCTCCTCGGTGGCCGACACCGCCTCGATCGGCTCGGTCTTGATCCCGGAGATGGAGAAAAACGGCTACCCGCGCCCATTCGCCACAGCGGTCACCGTCAGCGGCTCGGTGCAGGCGATCCTGATTCCGCCCAGCCACAACGCGGTGATCTACTCGCTCGCGGCCGGTGGTTCGGTGTCGATCGCCGCGCTGTTCCTCGCCGGCGTGCTGCCCGGTCTGTTGCTGGGCGCCACGCTGGCCGTGATGTGCCTGGTGATCGCCAAACGCAAGAACTACCCCAAGGGCGAGGTGATCCCGCTGCGCCAGGCACTGCGCATCTGCGCCGAC
>JBFJZP010000020.1:0-13607 GCA_041622095.1 Burkholderiaceae bacterium
GCGCGCGACGTCCGGCTCCGTAGCCGGGGCGACTACCGCGCCGCGGCCCGGCAGCTCAGTCGGCAACCTCCGCGCATAAGCGCCGCGGTGCTGTTCGCCCCGCCCCGGGAGCGGCCCGACCGCTCAGTCGGCGCGGGTCAGGCGCTCCAGCGCCTCCTGATACCGTGCCGCGGTGGCCGCGGCCACTTCGGCCGGCAATGCCGGCGCCGGCGGCCGCTTGTCCCAGGGTTTTCCGTCGATCCGCACCTGCTCGAGCCAGTCGCGCACGAACTGCTTGTCGTAGCTCGGCGGATTGCTGCCTTCGGCGTAATCCTCGAGCGGCCAGAAACGCGAGGAGTCCGGCGTCATCACCTCGTCCATCAGCACCATGCGGCCCTGCGCGTCCAGGCCGAACTCGAACTTGGTGTCGGCAATGATGATGCCCTTGGCCAGCGCGATCTTCGCACCCGCCTGGTACAGCGCAATGCTGGTGTCGCGCATCTGCGCCGCCAGTTCCGGGCCGATCATCTCGACCGTACGCTCGAACGTGATGTTCTCGTCGTGTTCGCCGGCCTCGGCCTTGGCCGCCGGCGTGTAGATCGGCTGGGGCAGTTTCGACGCGTTGCGCAGGCCTGCCGGCAGTGGGACGCCGCAGACCTGCTGGTTCTGCTGGTATTCCTTCCAGCCACTGCCGGCCAGGTAACCGCGCACCACCGCCTCGACCGGCAGCGGGCGCAGCCGCTGCACCAGCATCGCGCGACCGCGTACCTGTGCCTGCTCGGCCTCCGCCACCACCGATTCCGGCGTCGCATGGGTCAGGTGATTCGGGCAGATCGCGCCGAGCTTGTCGAACCAGAACAGCGCCATCTGCGTCAGCAACACACCCTTGCCGGGGATCGGCTGGTCGAGCACCACGTCGAAGGCGCTGAGGCGGTCGCTGGCGACCATCAGGATGCGGTCGTCGCCGACCGCGTAGTTGTCGCGCACCTTGCCGCGTGCGAGCAGCGGCAGCGATTGGATGCGGGAAGTATGAAGGGCAGTAGTGGCGTCGGACATGCCGCGATTTTAGGCTGCCCAGGCCGGCCGACGGCCGATGCGACCGCCGCCTTGCGGCACCTGTTTACTGGACGACCTGGGCCAGTTCGCCGCGCGCGTACTGGCCAGCCACGTATTTCAGGCTGTTGCCCTTGATCTTGCTGCCCTGGCCTTCGCAACCGAATTGCTGGTAACGCTGTTTGCAGACCTGCTTGGCCGCCTCGCGGGCCGGCTTGAGCCAGTCGCGCGGATCGAATTTCTCCGGGTTCTCGGCCATGAACTTGCGCACCGCACCGGTCATCGCCAGCCGCACATCGGTGTCGATGTTGACCTTGCGCACGCCGAACTGGATCGCCTTCTGGATTTCCTCGACCGGAACGCCGTAGGTTTCCTTCATGTTGCCGCCGTACTGGCGGATGATCTCCAGCAGGTCCTGCGGCACCGACGAGGAGCCGTGCATCACCAGGTGGGTGTTGGGCAGGCGGCGGTGGATTTCCTTGATGCGTTCGATCGCCAGGATGTCGCCGGTGGGCTTGCGCGTGAACTTGTACGCGCCGTGGCTGGTGCCGATCGCGATGGCCAGCGCGTCGAGCTGGGTGCGGCGCACGAAGTCGGCCGCCTGCTCCGGGTCGGTCAGCAATTGTTCGCGCGTCATCGTCGAGTCGGTGCCGTGACCGTCTTCCTTGTCGCCGCGCATGGTCTCGAGCGAACCCAGGCAGCCGAGTTCACCTTCGACGGTGACGCCGGTGGCATGGGCCATGTCGACCACCTTGCGCGTCACCTCGACGTTGTATTCGTAGCTGGCGATGGTCTTGCCGTCGGCCTCGAGCGAGCCGTCCATCATGACCGAGCTGAAGCCCAGGTCGATCGCGCCCTGGCAGACCTCGGGGCTTTGCCCGTGGTCCTGGTGCATCACCAGCGGGATATGCGGATAGGCCTCGACCGCGGCCGCGATCAGGTGCTTGATGAAAGCTTCGCCGGCATATTTGCGCGCACCGGCGCTGGCCTGCAGGATCACCGGCGCACCGAGTTCGTCGGCAGCGGCCATGACGGCCTGCACCTGCTCCAGGTTGTTGACATTGAAAGCCGGAATGCCGTAGCCGTTGGCGGCCGCATGGTCCAGCAATTCGCGCATCGAGACGAGTGCCATGGCAGAAACTCCCTGAGTGGTTTTGGATATCGCGCAGGCCGAACGCATGAAACCCGTTGGTAACCAGCCTGTAACCCGACAAATTCTAGCCTGCCATGACCGGCAAGCCCCGGCAAGACGGATACCGCGGCCTGCGCGCCGGTCGACGGCTGCCGTGGCCGAGCCGCACTGACCGCCCTTGTGGGCGGCAAAGTCGCCAATGGCGTCAGGGGACCTGGCAGATCTTCAGCATGTTGGTGCCGCCCGGCGCGCCCATCGGCTCGCCGCAGGTGATCGCATACACATCGCCGCTGTGCACGATGTCGCGTGTCTTCAGATGATTTTCCGCCTCGATCAGCGCGGTGTCGCGGTCCTGGCTGTTGTCCATCAGCAGCGGGCGCACATTGCGGTACAAGGCCATCTTGCGTTGTGTCGCCACCCGCGGTGTCAAGGCATAGATCGGAATCTGGATCAGGTGCCGGCTCATCCACAAGGCGGTCGAGCCGCTGTCGGTCAACGCGACGATCGCCTTGGCACCCATGTGGTAGGCGGTGAACAAGGCGCCCATCGCGATCGACTGGTCGATGCGACCAAAAGTCTTGCCCATGAAGTCGGCCTCGAAGTTGACCACCTCATGCGACTCCGCCGCATGGCAGATCTTGGCCATCTCGATCACCGTCTCCAGCGGGTACTTGCCGGCCGCGGTCTCGGCCGACAACATCACCGCATCGGTACCGTCGAGCACCGCGTTGGCGACGTCGCTGACCTCGGCACGGGTGGGCACCGGGTTGGTGATCATCGACTCCATCATCTGGGTTGCGGTGATCACCACCTTGTCGTGTTCCCGCGCCAGCTTGATCATGCGCTTTTGCAGTGCCGGCACCGCCGCATTGCCGACCTCTACCGCCAGGTCGCCGCGCGCGACCATGATGCCGTCGCTGGCCAGCAGGATCTCGAGCAGCCGGGGAATCGCCTCGGCCCGCTCGATCTTGGCAATCAGGCCCGGACGGTGGTTGCCATCGGCCGACGCGACGCTGCACAACTGGCGCGCCATCTCCATGTCGGTGGCGTTCTTCGGAAAACTCACCGCGACATAGTCGGCCTTGAAGCCCATCGCAGTGCGGATGTCGTCCATGTCCTTGGCAGTCAGCGCCGGCGCGGTCAAGCCCCCGCCCAGCTTGTTGATGCCCTTGTTGTTGGACAACTCGCCGCCGATCTTGACGATGGTGTGGACCTGCTCGCCACGCACCGCCTCGACGTCGATGACGATCAGGCCATCGTTGAGCAGCAAGGTGTCGCCGGCCTTGACCTCGCGCGGCAGGGACTTGTAATCGAGACCGACGGCCTGTTCGTCACCGAGTTCGGTGCGTGCGCCGTCGAGTATGAAGCGCTCGCCGGACTTGAGCATGACCTTGCCATCGGCAAACCTGCCGACCCGGATCTTCGGGCCCTGCAGGTCGGCCATGATCGCCACCTCGCGGCCGGCGCGCTGGGCCGCCTCGCGCACCAGATGGGCACGGTTGATATGGTCCTGCGCCGTGCCGTGGCTGAAATTGAGCCGGACCACGTTGACACCGGCGCGGATCATCTGCTCGAGCAGATCCGGGTCGCTGGACGCCGGGCCCAGGGTAGCAACAATCTTGGTAGCGCGGCGCAGTGCCATGGTGGTGTCTCCGTTCTTGATCGGGCGATTCTCCCATCGAAACGGTTACCACCCGGTTACCGGTTGCCCGCACCGGCCGATGCGCGCACCACGCGGCGGTGTGCCGGGACCTGTGCGTCAGCCCTTGGCGCGGCGGGCCAGGATCTCGAATGCCGGCAAGGTCTTGCCTTCGAGCACCTCGAGAAAGGCCCCGCCGCCGGTGGAGATGTAGCCGATATTCTTCTCGATGCCGTATTTGGCGATCGCTGCCAGCGTGTCACCACCACCGGCAAGGGAAAAACCGTCGCTTTCGGCAATCGCCTTGGCAATCCGCTTGGTGCCGGCCTCGAATGCGGCGAACTCGAACACCCCGACCGGACCATTCCAGACGATGGTGCCGGCGCCCTCGATCTGCTCGGCCAGCTGGTTGGCGGTCTGCGGCCCGATGTCCAGGATCATGTCGTCGTCGGCGACATCGTTTGCAGCCTTGACCGTGGCCTTGGCATCGGTCTTGAACTCCTTGGCAGTCACGACATCGATCGGGATCGGCACCGCCGCACCACGCGCGGTCATCGCCAGGATCACCGCCTTGGCCTCCTCGATCAAGTCCGGCTCGGCCAGGCTCTTGCCGATCTTGAGGCCGGCGGCCAGCATGAAAGTGTTGGCGATGCCACCCCCCACGATGAGCTGGTCCACGTTGGCGGCCAGGCTCTTGAGAATCGTCAGCTTGGTGGAGACCTTGGAGCCGGCCACGATCGCCACCAGCGGGCGCTGGGGCGCCGCCAAAGCCTGGGTGATCGCATCGATCTCGGCTGCGAGCAGCGGCCCGGCGCAAGCCACCGGCGCGAACTGGGCAATGCCGTAGGTGCTGGCCTCGGCCCGGTGTGCGGTGCCGAACGCGTCATGCACGAAGATGTCGCACAACTTCGCCATCTTGCGCGCCAGGTTCTCGTTGTTCTTCTTTTCGCCGACGTTGAGGCGGCAGTTCTCCAGCATCACCACCTGACCCGGCTCCAGCGCGCGGCCGTCGAGCAGGAAACCATCGGTCCAGTTGGACACCAGCGGCACCTCCTGCTTGAGCAATTCGCCCAACCGCTTCGCCACCGGCGCCAGCGAGTCCGATGGCGTGAAACTGCCCTCGGACGGCCGACCCAGATGCGAGGTCACCATCACCGCGGCCCCCGCGTCCAGCGCCATGCGGATGCAGCCGACCGAGGCGCGGATCCGCGTGTCTTCGGTGATCCGGCCGTCGTCGTCCTGCGGCACATTGAGGTCGGCCCGGATGAAGACCCGCTTGCCGGTCACCTCGCCGCGAGCACAAAGATCGGAGAACCGAATGAATTCCATGACACCAAACTCCCGTTCAACTGGCTACCAGCAGATGCTGTTCACACCGGCACCGTGCATCACACACCGGCATCCGATCCTCGGCAAATTGTAGGCGTCAGCGACAGGTGCAGAACCCGCCGGGTTCCTTGCGATCCGGATCGGTCATCACATCGAGCGGGCCCAGCATCGCATGAAACAAGTCCTCATGGTCGAGTTTGTCGGTGGGCCGGGCACTATGGCCGACCACCAGCGGCACCCGAGCGGATGCGATGCGGCCGCGGCCCGGGCAGACGTGCAGGCCGATGGGCTAGCGTGTCTTGCGCATGTTCGACAGGCTGTCACTGGCAAGCTTGCCAACAGCGTAGAAGGTGTTGAGCGGATTGACCAGATAACGCACCTGCTGGTGGTTGCGCATCAAGGATGCCAGGTCCTGGTACATCAGCAGCGTCACCAGCAGCACGGCGGTCAGGCCGAGCGCCGCGCCGGTCAGGTTGCGCCGGGATTGCGGCAGGCAGCGGCGAAACACCAGTTCCTGGCGCAGCAGCCACCAACCGGGCAGGCCCGCGATCAGCAACAGGCTCAGCAGCAGGGTCCAGGAGAGCGTTTCGCGCATCTCGCGCGCGTCGGCATGCGTGGCGTTGGCCAGCATCGAGGCGTCGATGACCGCGCTGTACTGCATCATGAAGTAGCTGTTCGCCGCGGCCAGCAGCAGGAACAGCAGCAGCACCGGCTTGAGCACCCGCCTCCAGGCCAGCAGGCTCAGCAACATGTACAGTGCCGCCACGATCCAGACGAACAGGCCGACGGCAAGCAGCACACCACCTGACCCGGCCAGTTCGGGCATTGGCCACAGTTCACGCCACAAGGGCAGATTGCCCGGCAGTGCCAGCCAGGCGCTGACCAGCAAGACCAGTGTCGCGGGACGCCAGCCTTGCGCAGACATCACCAGCCCAGGCCGATGTGCAGCGGCATGTAGACCGCCATGCCGGCCACAATCGTGAACAACACGTCCTTGTGCCAGAAGTAGACTGCCGCGCCGACGATGCCGGCATACAGCCGTGCGTCCTTCCAGGTATCCATCAGCTGCCCATCCACCATCACCACCTCCGGCACCACCACCGCGGCCAGCGCAGCGATGGGTGCAGATTGCAGTCCGCGCTGGGCCCAGTGGGGCAGGGTCCAGGTGCGGTTGGAGAACAGGAAGAAACCCCGGGTGAGCACCGTCACCACGGTCAGGCCGAGCACGATCAGCACCGTGTGCCAGTTGATGTCGATCACGACTTCATCCCTTCGAGTTGCTGCGGCCGGAATCTCTCCATGCTCATGCACAGGATCACCGCGGCGCCGATGGCCACGATGATGTTGAGCTTGAGCGGCAACGCGAATGCAGCCACACCGACGATGCCGGCCACCAGGGCCGACAACAGGCGCAAGCGCGTGGTTGCCAGCGAACACAGGATGCCGATCAGGCACAGGATGCCGGCAAAACCCAGGCCCCAGCTTTGCGGCACGAAGTTGGCCAACGCAATACCGGCCAGGCTGGAGACGATCCACGAGCCCCAGTTCATCAGGTTGCTGCCGGCCAGATACGCCTGCTGGGCCATCCGGCCTTCGGCGTCGCCCGCCGGATGCGGAAAGCGCCGGACAAACCAGACATAACTCAGGTCGGCGGTGAAATAACCGCTCATGACGCGTTGCCAGGTCGGCAGGTGCGACAGGTAGTGGTGCAGGTGCAGGCTGAACACGACAAAACGCAGATTCACGCAAAAGCCGGTGGCCCAGATCACCCACAAGGGCGCGCCGGCCAGGATCAGCGGAATCGACGCCAGTTGAGAGCTGCCGGCAAAGACCAGCAAGGCCATCAGCAACGATTCGACCAGGCCGATACCGGACTTGACCATCGCCACGCCGGTCATCAGGCCCCAGGCGGCGATACCGGGGGCCGGGCGCAGGAAGTCATGAACACCTACCCTGAATTCCGGGTGGGTGTAGTGGTCGCGCAGGAAGAACATTCAGTACCGCCCGGCCGCTCCGAAGGTACTGAAAGCCCCCGCGGGGGGCAGCGAACACAGTGCGCGTGGGGGGTTTTTCATCTCAGTTGTTCCACCACGCGCGGCGCGACCCACGACGCGTGAAAGGTCAAGCGGCGGCCGAGCTGGCCATCCCAGGCCCCCACGGATCTGGCTCTGCCAGGCCGTAGGGGGCGCCCCCCAGTGGGGGGTTCGGACGGTCGACACGAAGTGCGACCGGACAGACAGGGGGCGTCTTTCACTTCAGTCGGATCCGGCTGGCAAGCCCAGTTGCGTGCCGGCCGGCAGGGGCAGGCCACGCAGGAAATCGCCACAGGCCATGCGCCGGGCGCCGGCGCGTTGCAACTCATGGATACGCAGCGCACCCTCGCCGCAGGCGACCAGGATGCCACGCTCGTCTGCCGCCAGCACCGTGCCGGGCGCGGCCTGCAGCGCCGGGTTCGTGTTATCGGGTTCGCCGCGCCAGATCTTGAGCACCTCGGCAGCACAGGTGGTCCAGGCGCCCGGATTCGGATCGAAGGCACGGATGCTGCGCCCGATCTGCTGCGCACTGCGACGCCAGTCGATCGCCGCTTCCGCCTTTTGCACCTTGGCCGCGTAACTGATGCCATCGGCCGGCTGCTCCTGCGCCGGCAACGGCCCCTGCTTCGATGCCTCGAGCACCTCGACGACCAACTCGGCGCCGAGTGCGGCGAGCTGGTCGTGCAGGCGCCCGGTGGTGTCGGCATCTGCGCCCTCATGGTGGATCGGGACGGCCTGGCGGCGCAATACCGCGCCGGTGTCCAGGCCGGCATCCATCTGCATGATGCACACGCCGGTCTCGGTATCGCCCGCCTCGATCGCCCGGTGGATCGGCGCCGCACCGCGCCAGCGCGGCAGCAGGGATGCATGGATGTTGAGGCAACCCAGGCCGGCGCCACCCTGGCCGCGCTCGCGCATCATGTCCAGCACCCATTGCGGCAGGATCAGGCCGTAGGCAGCCACCACCATGACATCCGCCCGTGCTGCCAGGATTGCGTCACGCGCGGCCGCCGCGTCGTCCGGATAACGTCCGTCGAGCCGCAGGCTGCGCGGCTGGCTGAGCGCGATCGCGTGTTGCACGGCAAAGGCCTTGACCGGCGACGCCTGCAGCTTCATGCCCCGGCCGGCAGGCCGGTCGGGCTGCGTGAGCACCAGCGCTACGTCGAAACCGGCCGCATGCAGGCGCCGCAGCGCCACCGCGGCAAATTCCGGCGTGCCGGCAAATATCAGCCTCAATCGCGCTCCTCGCGTTGCAGCTTGCGCAACTTGGTCTTGATGCGGTTGCGCTTGAGCGGAGACAGGTATTCGACGAACACCTTGCCCATCAGGTGGTCCATCTCATGCTGGATGCAGACCGCCAGCATCTCGTGTGCCTCGACCATGTGGGTCTTGCCATCGGCGTCGAGTGCCTCGACACGAACCGAGTCGAAACGCTCGACGTTGTCGTAGACGCCGGGCACCGACAGGCACCCTTCCTCGTTGACGTGTTTTTCGGCGCTGTTCCAGACGATCCTGGGGTTGATCAGCACCAGCGGCTGGTCGCGCTCTTCCGAGATGTCGATGACAATGACACGCTCGTGCACATCGACCTGGGTGGCGGCCAGGCCGATGCCCTTGGCGTCATACATGGTTTCGAGCATGTCGGCGACCAGCTTGCGGATGCGATCGTCAACGTCCTGCACCGGCTTGGCCACCTTGTGCAGCTTGGGATCGGGATAACAAAGAATGGGTAACAAAGCCATGGATTCTCTTCAAAGATGTCGCTATTTTCGCTAATTTCGCACGCGTCGGCCAAAGTGCACGATAGAAAACGTTGCCCAATCAAGGACTTGAGCGCAAAATCGTGCGTGATTTATCAAGATTCTCCCGGCGCCGCAACGCCCGTTCAGTCAAGCCACGGAAGCCGCCAGAGGCAACCACCATGCAGCAAGCCATGACCCAGAAATTGTCGATCAAATCCAAACTCGCGTTGGCAGTGGCCACAGCCGTCGCCGCCGGCTGGCTCCACAGCCCGGCGCTGGCGCAGAACTACCCCATCACAAGCGATCAACGCGCGACCGCCAACCAGGTCGCCCAGGCCGGCGTGGCGCTGAGCGAGTTGTCTCCCAATGCGCCCGATAGCTACGTCGTCAAGACCGGCGACACCTTGTGGGCGATTTCCGGCCTGTTCCTGAAAAGCCCGTGGCGCTGGCCGGAATTGTGGGGCATGAACCTGTCGGACATCCGCAACCCGCACCTGATCTACCCCGGTCAGCGGCTGGTGCTCGAGCGCAAGGACGGGCGCGCCACCTTGCGCCTGGCCGGTGCCGGCGGCGCCGGTGAAGTGCCGACCGAAACCATCCGGGTGTCGCCGCGCACGCGTTACGAAGTGCTGGAAAGCGGGCCCTTGCCGGCGCTCAGGTCCAGCGCCATCGAACCCTTTCTGGCCGAACCGCTGGTGGTCGACGCGCAAGGCCTGAGCAATGCGCCGCGTATCGTCGCCGCGCTTGACGGGCGGGTATTGCTGACCCGTGGCGACCGGGCCTATGCGCGTGGCCAGAACGGCAACCCGCTGCTCGATGCGCCCGGCAAGCAGCAGGCATTTCGCATCTTCCGCGACGCCACGCCGCTGAAAGACCCGGCCACCGGCGAGGTGCTGGGCTACGAGGCCCAGTATGTCGGCAAGGCCTTGCTGGCGCGCAGCGAATCGACCAGCGCGGTCCAGGGCAAGGACGGCAAGACCACCGACGAGATCACCCCGGCGACGATCGACATCGTCGCGGCCAAGGAAGAGATGCGTGTCGGCGACCGGTTGTTGCCCGAGCCCGAGCGCGAACTGGTCAGTTACGTGCCCAAGGCGCCCGCCTCGGATCTGCTCGGCCGCATCGTGTCGGTCTACGGCAGCGCGGTCGTCAATGCCGCCCAGAACCAGGTGGTCGCAATCAACCTCGGCACCCGCGACGGCATTGCGTCCGGCGATGTCATGGCGATCCTGCGCGATGGCGAGCGGATCATCGACAAGACCGACGACAAACGCCCGATGCTCAAGCTGCCGGACGAGCGCAACGGCCTGCTGATGGTGTTCCGCACCTTCGACCGTGTGTCCTATGCGCTGGTGCTCGACATCACCTCGCCGGTACGTGTCGGCGATCGGCTGGTCAGCCCGCGCTGAGCCCGGCGGCCAGCCTGGGGCAAGCGTGAACAGGCCTTGTAAACCCATGGCGCCGGCGCACGGTCCGGCACGGAATGCTGCGAGCGGCCCGATACCGGCGCAGACCCTGGCATGGAGCGCAGCGAGCTCGCCCACTGGCTGCGCCTGACACTCACCCCGGGTGTCGGCAACGAGTCGGCGCGCCGGCTGCTGGCCCGATTCGGCCTGCCGGACGCGATCTTTTCCCAATCCGCTGCAGCGCTGCGCCAGGTCGTCAGCGAGAAGCAGGCGCAGGCGCTGATACGGGCACCCGACGGGCTTGACGACCTGGTGCAGGCGACCTGGGACTGGCTCCACGTGCCGTCCGGCGATGCGTCGCCCGCCACAGCCAAGTCCATCCTGACACTGGCCGACCCGCGTTACCCGGCGGCGCTGCTCGCAATCGAGGATCCGCCGCTGGTCCTGTACCTGCATGGCGCGGCGGCGGTGCTGGCGCCGCCCACAGCCGACACGGCTTTGCCGCTGGACCAGGGTCTTGCCGTGGTCGGTAGCCGCAATCCGACACCGCAAGGTGCGATCAATGCACGGCAGTTCGCCTGCGCGCTGGCGCGCAGCGGCCTGACCATCGTGTCCGGGCTGGCACTGGGGGTCGATGGCGCGGCGCACGAGGGCGCTCTCGAATGCGGCACCGAGAGCCGGGTCCGGCCGCTGACGATCGCCGTCGTGGGCACCGGCCTGGACCGGGTCTATCCGCGGCGCCACCATGACCTGGCCCGGCGCATCGCCAGCCACGGGCTGCTGATCAGCGAATATCCGATCGGCACACCACCGCTGGCTGCCAACTTCCCGCGCCGCAACCGGATCATCGCCGCCTTGTCACAAGGCACGCTGGTGGTCGAAGCGGCCTTGCAATCGGGCTCGCTGATCACCGCCCGACTGGCGGTGGAGCAGGGCAAGGAGGTGTTTGCCATTCCCGGCTCCATCCATTCTCCGCAGGCACGTGGTTGCCATGCGCTGATCCGCCAGGGCGCCAAGCTGGTCGAATCGGCGCAGGACGTGCTTGAGGAGTTGCGTATCGCGCCGGCGCCGGCCCAGCTTTCGACCGATGAACCGGATGCCGCACCCATCGAGGAATCCGCAGAGCCGGGCTTGCTGCAGGCGATCGGTTTCGACCCGGTCGGCCTGGACGTATTGCAGGCCCGTACCGGGCTGGAAACCGCACATCTGCAAGCCCGGCTGATGGAACTCGAACTGGCAGGCGAGATCGCGCGCCTGCCCGGCGGCTTGTTCCAGCGCATCGCCCAGGGCTGAAGGTCGGGCTGCGCAGTATCCGGCTGCTTTGCGGCCAGCACGGACCGGCCCGGTTTTTCTGCGCTATATTGGGGCCATGTTCGAAGTGTTGGTATTTGTCTACGAGAACTATTGGCGCGGCGACGCCTGTCCCCAGTTGAATCAGCTCGAACGCAAGCTCAATGCGGTCGGATTCGAGTCGCAGGAGATCAAGGACGCGCTGGCCTGGCTCAACGGCCTGAGCCAGGCGACCCGCAGCAGCCAGGACAGCAGCGCCGCCAGCACACCGGACGACCAGGACGCACAGGCGCAGCGGGCAGACCGGCAGGCAATCGGCAACTCAGCCAACAGCATGCGGGTGTTTTCGGTGGCAGAGCAGAGCCGGCTCGGGCCGGAGTGCCTGGGCTTCATCCGCTTCCTCGAGAACGCCACCGTCTTGCCACCCCACATGCGCGAGATCGTCGTCGATCGGGCGATGGCCTGTGGCGCCGAGCCGCTGTCGCTCGACGACCTGAAGATCATCGTGTTGATGGTGTACTGGAGCTTCGGCGAAGAACCCGATGCGCTGGTGCTCGACGAGTTGTGCGACGACGCACACGATCGCCTGGCGCACTGAACCGAGACACAGGGTCCGGTGCGCACCATGGGCGCATCATCCGGCAACAGCCCCGCTGGATCGGGCGCTCAGCCCAGCAGCCGCTCCGGATTGGCCTCGAGCTTGGCCAGCGCATCCCGGGTGGCACGCACGGTCAAGGTCTCTTCTTCCTGCGGCAGCAACAGACCGGCCTGCAGATACGCGGCCAGCCGTCCGGCCTGGATCAGGTAGCTGTGGCCATCGACCGAGGCAAACAGGTTGAGCTGCTTGCGGTCGCTGCGCCAGGCAAACTGCACTTTGACGACCCGGCCGTTGTGGTCCAGCGTGAACCAGGAACCCAGTTCGAGTTCACGCGCCCAGGCCAGCATCGCATTGCTGGGTTTGGAGCCGCCATTGGCGACCACATCGATCGTCGCCGGGTCGATACCCAGCATCAGTTCGATACTTTCGGCGTCGAGCGGCAGGTCGCCCATGCCGTCTTCGCTGACGAAGTCTTCCAGGTTGGCCAGACGCTTGGCCAACTCGTCGATCTTGTCGGCCGGAATGGCCTCGGTCTTGGACAGGAAGGCATCGGCCAGCGTGTCGCTGACCGTCTTGATATGGGCATCCTGCTGGCTCGGCGCCATGCCGAGCAAGGTCATGCCGGCGCGCAGGCGTTGCAACAACTTGGGCAGGTTCTGGATCACGCGCGTGCGGTCGGCCCGGTTCGGCTTGGCACTGGCAGCCCAGACCAGCTCCGACGAGGTCTGCTTGAGTTCAAGCGTCTCCGCGTGTTGCGGCCCCTTGCGCACCGCGGCCACCGCCAGCACCTCTGCCCAGACCTTGAACAGGAAGGCGCGGATCTCGTCGCGGATCGGGATGTCCTTGAGCATGTTGCGCATCTCGATCGTGTACTGGATCGTCAGCGTTTCCTTTTGCTCCACCTGCTGCGCGACACTGGCGACCTTCTGGGTCGAGCCACTGCCGGTCAGGAACTTCTGCAGGAATTTCTGGAATTCGGTGTACACCAGTTCATAGACCCGCTTGCCGGTCTCCGGGTACTGCTCGATCACCTGCACCACGCGCTTGATCTCCTTCTCCAGCGCGCTTCCCTGGATGCCACTGGCATCGAAACCCATGACACACGAGCCCATGCGGTCGATCAACTGGCGCGCCGGATGGCTGGCGGTGCCGAAGAAATCCGGCTCGGCCAGCGCCACGCGCAACACCGGCATCTGCAGCCGCGCAAACCAGACCCGGATCGCCGGCGGAATACGATCCTCCTGCAAGATCGCCTGGAACATCAACGCGACGATCTCGATCGTGGCCTTTTCGCTCTTGGTCTCGGCCTTGTTCTTGAGTTCGGTGGTCTGCTGGCGCAGGTGCACCGCAATCTGCGTCACGCCGGCCGGACCGTAATCCTCGAACAAGGCGCCGGTCTCGCCCGC
>JBFJZP010000021.1:0-13602 GCA_041622095.1 Burkholderiaceae bacterium
GTCGGCGTGGGCATATTGCGTATCCCCGGCATCTATGCGCCGGACCGCGCCGGTGGCACGCCGCGCAAGCGCCTGCTGGCCGGCACACCGGTGCTGCGCTGCGAGGACGATGTGTATACCAACCATATCCATGCGGACGACCTGGCGCGGGCCTGCATCGCCGCCTTGTGGCGTGCACGCCCGCAGCGGGTCTACAACACCAGCGACGACACCTGCCTGAAGATGGGCGACTACTTCGACCTGGCCGCCGACCTGTTCGACCTGCCCCGGCCACCGCGGCTGGCGCGCGCCGCCGCCGCTGCGCAATTGCCGCTGGGGCTGCTCAGTTTCATGGGTGAATCGCGTCGGCTGGACAACACCCGGCTCAAGCGCGAGTTGAAGCTGGCCTTGCGCTACCCGACCGTGACACAGGGACTGCAGCAGCCGACCTGAGGCCGGCGTCCTGCCGCACCACCGCGCTAACGCGTTCAGATGCCGGCCGGTTTGCGCAGGCTGCGCTGGCGGTCGACCGAGCGCAACTTGATGGCCCGTATGTCCGCGCCCTGCAATACCGTGAGCGTGATCTCCGCCTCCGCTTCCGGCCGGTCCCACAACTTCTTGTACAAGGCCTCCAGCGAGTCGACCTTGACGCCGTCGACCGCCAGCACCAGATCGCCGGCTTGCAGGCCGGCCTGCTGCGCCGGGCTGTTCTTGCCGACGCGCACGATCTGTACCCGGCCGGACTGCTCGGCCGATGTGATGCCGATCCATGGGCGGTGGCTGCGCCTGGTGGTGCCGGTGCGGCGCATCTCGTCGAGGATGGGTTTGAGCAGGTCGACCGGCACGAACATATTGCCCGGCAGGCGGCGATCGCCACCCGCAGCATCGCCGACGAACAGGCTGCCGATGCCGATCACCTCGCCCTGGCGATTGAACAGCGGGGCGCCGGAATGGTTGGCAATCGGCGGGCTGGTGAAAGCCGCCACATCGATGTGGTATTCCCAGTAGCCGGAAAACGGCCGCTTGCTGACCAGTTGCACCATGCGCACGTCGCTGTCCGTGCCGTCGGCCTGGATGCCGGAGACCGCCATCAGCGGCTCGCCGAGTGCCTGATCGGACAGATTGCCAAGCGCGACCGGTTCGATGTCCTGCAGCGGCAGAACGGTACGCACCAGGCCGAACCCGGTCGCCTGGTCATAGGCTACTGCCTGCGCCGGCAGGGTCTTGTTGTCCTGCGTCACGATCCGGATGTCCTGGGCCTCGAGCATCAGGTAGCCGATGGTCAGGATCAGGCCGTTCTTGTCGATCACGACACCCGAACCGGCGCGTGTGCGCCCGAGCGTCTCGGCCGACGTGGCGTCATCCGCCACATCGACACGCAGGCCGACGACGGCTGCATGGGCGCGGCTCAACTGCGCCATCTGGGTCTGGGCTGTGGCCGGGGTGGTGTCGCCAGAGGCGGCGTTCGCCTGCGGCATGTGCAGCCAGGTCAACATGGCCAGCATCAGGCCCGGCAGGCTTGGTCCGAGCAGACGGTGCAGTGTGCGCATCATGACCCCCCGTACAACAGATGGTGTATGGGGCGCAGGATGCGCCTGTTTCGATACCGTGGCAAGTCCGGGGGGTATCGGGCTGCCCGCCCGCGGGCAGGCCCGTTGTGTCAGTCCTTGTGTGCCTGGTGCACCGTGGCGACATGGCGCGCAATTGCCGGCAAGGTGTCGAACAACTGGTCCGGCGAAGCGGCGGCGATCGGTTCGCCGGCGTTGTATCCGAAACTGACGGCCCAGGCTGCGACGCCGGCATTGCGGGCGGCCTGCACGTCGATGCGCGAGTCGCCGACATGCGCCATCCGGTCGGCCGGGCAGTCGAACACCCGGCGCACATGGCCGAGCACCTCCGGATGGGGCTTCTTCTGTGCCAGCGTATCGCCGCCGACCAGCAGCTCGAAATAGCTGTCGAGCCCGGTGGCACGCAGCACCTGCTCGGCGAAAACCTGCTCCTTGTTGGTGACGCAGGCCAGCCGCACACCATCGCGGCGCAACTGCTCCAGCGTCTCGACGCAACCTGGGTAGGGCCGCGCCAGCGTGCCGGCGACCTGTGCGTAGTGGTGCTCGAATCGATGCAACAGGCGCTGGGTCTCGTCATCAAGGCCGCCTGCAAGCGGCGATGCCGAAGCGACGGCTACCTCCTGTGTCGCATCGGCCAGCAGGCCGCGCATCAGCACCACCGCACCACCCCCGATGCGCCGGGTGATATGGTCCAGCGATTGCGCCGGCAGGCCGGCATCGGCCAGCGTCTGGTTGGCCGCATAGGCGATTTCGCTGGCGGTATCCACCAGCGTGCCGTCGAGGTCGAAGCTGAGCAAGGAGTAGTTCATGTCGGTTGGGTGAGTTGCGACGCAGATTCTGATCGATTGCGGGCGCTGCAGTTGTAGCAGCCCACAGGCAGGAGGTCGTTGCGCTGGCATGCCGGGTGCCTGCTGCCGGCTTGCGAAAGCCGCGTTGCGACCTTGTCGACAAGCCCTCATTGCGTGACCCATGCCGGTCGTGGGTGATGGCGGAGGCCGGATAAAGGAGGCCTCAGAATTTCCTGTAAGCTGTTGATTTATATAAAGATATTGCCGGTCGAAGTTGGAGGCGCGCTCCATTATTGCGCACAAGTGGGCGCCGCGATGCGATCCTGCGCCTGGATCGCCTGGTCCCCGGCATCGACGTTGGAGCGCTGCCGGCGACGCGCGACGCGCTGCGTGCCTGACGATGTCCGGCCAATGGTGCGCGCGCAGGACGGTATACGATCGGAGGACCCGGCCTGGTGCTGCAGGCCGACCACGGTGCAACCCCCATAGACCATGAACACCATCGCCCAACTCACCGATATCCTGCGCGGCTGCCGCACCATCGCGGTCGTCGGTCTTTCCGCCGAGTGGCACAGGCCGAGCTTTTTCGCCACCAAGTACATGCAATCGAAAGGCTACACGGTGGTGCCGGTGAACCCGCGTTATGCGGCCAGCGGCACCGAGATCCTGGGGCAGAAGGTTTATGCCGACCTGGCGGATATCCCGTTTCCGGTGGACATGGTCGACGTGTTCCGGCGTACCGAAGACGTGCTGCCGATCGCGCGCCAGGCTATCGCCATCGGCGCCAAGTGCCTGTGGCAGCAGATCGGCGTCGTCAACCTGGAGGCTGACCGGCTGGTGCGCGACGCCGATATGGACTCGGTGACGGACCGTTGCGTCAAGATCGAGCATGCGCGGCTGTTCGGCGGCTTGAACTGGGTCGGCGTCAACACCCGGGTCATTTCGGCCAGGCGGCGCGCATAAGGCAGGGCAGATACAACATGGCAGACCACCAGTTCCAACCGGAGACCCTGGCCATTCATGCCGGCCAGGTGCCCGACAGTGCCACCGGCGCGCGCGCGCTGCCGATCTACCAGACCAGCAGTTTCGTATTCGACAGTGCGGATCACGCGGCGAGCCTGTTCAATCTGCAGACTTTCGGCAACGTGTATTCGCGCCTGTCCAACCCGACCGTCGCGGCGCTGGAGGAGCGGGTTGCCGCGCTCGAAGGCGGCCGAGCCGGGCTGGCGTCGGCCAGCGGCATGGCGGCCGAGGCCATGGCGTTGATGACGATCCTGCAGCAGGGCGACCATGTGGTGGCCGGCGGCGCACTGTATGGCGGCAGCGTGACGATGCTGGCGGTCAATCTGAAACGCTTCGGTATCGAGACCACGTTCGTCAAGGCCACCGACCCGCAGGCCTTTGCCGCGGCGATGCGTCCGAACACGCGTGCGGTGTTCGCCGAGAGCCTGGGCAACCCCAGCCTGACGGTGCTCGACATCGCCGGCGTGGCCGACGTGGCCCACGCCCATGGCGTGCCGCTGATCGTCGACAACACCGTGCCGTCTCCCTTTCTGTGCAACCCGCTGCGCCTGGGCGCCGACATCGTCGTGCATTCGGCCACCAAGTACCTCGGTGGACACGGCACTTCGCTCGCCGGCGTGATGGTCGAAAGCGGCAAGTTTCCATGGGACAACGGGAAGTTTCCCGGCATGACCGAGCCCTCGCCGGGTTACCACGGCGTCAAGTTCTACGAGACCTTTGGCGATTTCGCCTACTGCATGCGCGCACGCATGGAAGTGCTGCGCGTCTACGGCTCCACGCTGTCGCCGTTCAATGCATGGCAGATCCTGCAGGGCACCGAAAGCCTGCATGTGCGCATGGAGCGCCATTGCAGCAATACGCTCAAGGTGGCGAAATACCTGAAAGACGACCCGCGCGTGGGCTGGGTCAACTATCCCGGCTTGCCCGATCATCCGCAATACGAACTGGTGAAGAAACAGATGCGCCTGGTCGATGGCGAGCCCGGCGCGTCGGGCCTGCTGGCCTTCGGTGTCAAGGGCGGACTCGAGGCCGGCGTGCGCTTCATCGAGGGCGCGCAGTTCATGAGTCACCTGGCCAACATCGGCGACACCCGTACACTGATCATCCACCCCGCGTCGACGACGCACCGGCAACTCGACGCGCAGCAGCAGCTCGACGCCGGTGTGCTGCCCGACATGATTCGCATGTCGGTCGGCATCGAGCATATCGACGATATCCTGTGGGACATCGACCAGGCGCTCGATGCGCGTGCCCGCTGAACCCCTGACCCGGCAGTTGAACCTACGGAGGTGCCACCCTTGACCAGCCAACATTCCGAAGAATGTCTTCTGAGCCACCGCGATGCACGGGGTGTGCTTACGTTGACGCTGAACCGCCCGGCGGCATTCAACGCGTTGTCGGAGGAACTGCTGAGCGCGCTGCAGCAGGCGTTCGCGCGAATCTCAGAGGACGGGTCGATTCGTGCCGTCGTGCTGCAGGCCGCCGGCAAGGCGTTTTGCGCCGGCCACGATCTCAAGCAGATGCGCGCCGAGCCCTCGCTGGACTATTACCAGAAGTTGTTTCACCAGTGCAGCGACATGATGCTGGCGCTGCAGCATTTGCCGGTGCCGGTGATCGCGAAAGTGCAGGGCATGGCGACGGCGGCCGGTTGCCAGCTGGTGGCGATGTGCGACATGGCGGCGGCATCGCGGGACGCGCGTTTTGCGGTCAGTGGCGTCAATTTCGGTCTGTTCTGTTCCACGCCCAGTGTGGCGCTGTCGCGCAACATCGGTCGCAAGGCGGCGTTCGAGATGCTGGTCACCGGCGAATTCATCAGCGCCGACACCGCCTTGGCGCGTGGCCTGGTCAACCGGGTCACCGAACCCGGTGAGTTGGACGCCGCAGTCGAGCAATGGGTGCAGGCCATCTTGTCCAAGCCGCGCATCGCGCTGGCGCTGGGCAAGTCGCTGTTCTACCGCCAGCTCGAAAAGGGCATGGCCGCCGCCTATACCGACGCGGCTCAGACGATGGCCTGCAACATGATGGACGAGACTGCCCTGGAAGGTGTGCAGGCATTCATCGACAAGCGGCGCCCCGACTGGCGCGGCTGAATACCTGCCATGTCCTGACTGCAATGCGGCCAGGCATCGGCAGCGGCAGGCCGACATGTGCCGGTGGGGTCATGGATCGATGGTCATGGCCTCGGCCATGCAAGACGCTATGTCGTGCGACTCCATGGACCGGTGCGCTGCAGGCTGGAGACGTTGCGGGAAGTCAGGTTGGTCGAACTTGCCAGTCGGCATGTCCACGCGATGCGCCAGCGCTTGTGCTTTCGATGCGCCGACGCTTGCAGGAGCGAAGAGATCGACGGACGCGGTGTGACGCGTGTTGCGTGGTGCCGGAGGCCGGAATCGAACCGGCACGGGTTTTACCCCGCGGGATTTTGAGTCCCGTGCGTCTACCAATTTCACCACTCCGGCATTGGAGGCTGAACAAGGCCGAAATTATGGCACAGTGCAGGGCATGAAATATCCCACCATCGAAGATGCCATCGGAAAAACTCCGATGGTCGCCTTGCAGCGTATCGGCGCCGCAGACAACCAGGAGCGCGGCAATGTCGTGCTGGCCAAGCTCGAGGGCAACAACCCGGCGGGTTCGGTCAAGGACCGTCCGGCCTTGTCGATGATCCAGCGCGCGCAGGAGCGCGGCGACATCAAGCCGGGTGACACCTTGATCGAGGCCACCTCCGGCAATACCGGGATCGCACTGGCGATGGCGGCGGCGATCAAGGGTTACCACATGGTGCTGATCATGCCGGAGGATCTGTCGATCGAGCGGGTGCAGACCATGAAGGCGTATGGTGCGGAGCTGATCCTGACGCCCAAGAGCGGCGGCATGGAGTACGCGCGGGATCTGGCCGAGCAGATGGAGCGCAGCGGCAAGGGCCGGGTACTGGACCAGTTTGCCAACCAGGACAATCCGCGGGTGCATTACGAGACCACCGGGCCGGAGATCTGGGCCGACACCAAGGGGCGGGTCACGCACTTCGTCAGCGCGATGGGAACCACCGGCACCATCACCGGCGTCTCGCGTTTTCTGCGGGAGAAGAACCCGGCGGTGAAGATCATCGGCGCCCAGCCGGCGGAAGGTTCACGCATTCCCGGCATCCGCAAATGGCCGCAGGAATACATGCCCAAGATCTACGACCCGAAGGCGGTCGACGAGCTGGTGCTGGTGAGCCAGTCCGATGCGGAGGAGATGTGCCGGCGCATGGCGCGTGAAGAGGGCATCTTC
The DNA here is from genome assembly GCA_041622095.1 of Burkholderiaceae bacterium. Lineage (GTDB taxonomy): Bacteria > Pseudomonadota > Gammaproteobacteria > Burkholderiales > Burkholderiaceae_C > CAISIP01. The sequence goes on from JBFJZP010000021.1 coordinate 6,632, forward strand.
GCCGGCATCTCTGCAGCCGGCGCCTGCTGGGTGGCGCAGCAGATTGCCGCGCGCGAGAAGGACGCCACCATCGTCTTCGTCGTCTGCGACCGGGGTGACCGTTACCTGTCGACCGGCGTGTTCCCTGCTTGATGCCGATGGCGGACGATTTCCGGTTCTGTCCGCGTTGCGCCCATCCGCTGGCGCTGATCGAGCAACGGGAAGACGGTGGCCACAAGCAGCGCCTGCGTTGTGGCGAATGCGGCTTCACGCACTGGAACAACCCGGTGCCGGTGCTGGCGGCGGTGATCGAATACGACGGCCGGATCCTGCTGGCCCGCAACGCCGCCTGGACCGCCAAGGCGTATGCGCTGATCACCGGGTTCATGGAGGCCGGCGAAACGCCGCAGGAGGGTATCCGGCGCGAGATCGCGGAAGAGACCAGTCTGCAGACCGATACGCTGGAGCTGATCGGCGTCTACGATTTCCAGCGCATGAACCAGGTCATCATCGCCTACCACGCGGCCTGCAGCGGCACGGTCCGGCTGTCGCCGGAGCTGGTGGACTACAAGCTGTTCCGCCATGAGGATGTGTTGTGCTGGCCGGCCGGCACCGGTTATGCGCTGGCCGACTGGTTGACCACAAGAGGCCACCAGCCGCGTTTCGTCGAATGGGGCAAGTCGGCCTGAGCGCCGGTCTTGCGCCGGCCGGCAGGCCATGCCCACCGGCGTGTGCCCATCGGCGTGTTGCAGCTACCGCAACTGTCCCTAGAATCGGGAATAAACCCGATTGGAGACCCCATGCAAGCAGATATCGAAGTCGACGCCCGCGGGCTCAATTGCCCGCTGCCGATCCTCAAGGCCAAGAAGGCGCTCAGCGGCCTGGAAAGTGGCCAGACCGTGCGTGTCATTTCCACCGATGCCGGCTCGGTGCGCGACTTCCAGGCCTTTGCCCGGCAAACCGGCAACGAGCTGGTCGAGCAGCAGACCCAGGGCGCGGAGTTCATCCACCTGATGCGCCGGCGCTGACCGCCTTGCGGCGCAATCAGCGCGCCGCATGCGGTTGGGGTCAGCCGAGCCGGGCGAGTTGTTCGCGCAGCTTGCCCAGCGTGGCCTCGAAGTCGCTGACCCGCTGGCGCTCCTGGGCGATCACCGCGGCCGGCGCCTTGGCCACAAAGGCTTCGTTCGACAACTTGCCGTTGGCCCGGGCGATCTCGCCTTCGATCCGCGTCGCTTCCTTGCCCAGGCGGGCTTTCTCGGCCGCGACATCGACCTCCATGTACAGACAGACGCGGGCCGCACCCACTACGGCCACCGGCGCGGCCTGGGCTGCAGCCGCCCATTCGGCTTCGCTTTCGAACACGCGCACTTCGCTGAGTTTGGCCAGCGCCTGCAATACCGGCGCCGACGTGCGCTGGAAGGCGGCCTCGGCTGCGTCGCCCGCCAGCACGAACAGCGGCAGCCGGGTGGCCGGCGACACACCCATCTCGCCGCGCAGATTGCGGCAGGCGTCGACCAGCGACTTGAGCCGGGCCACATGGTCGATCGCGGCGGCGTCGATACGCTCCGGCTGGCTGACCGGGTAGGGCGCGATGCTGACCGAGTCGCCGCCGCGGCCGGCCACCGGCGCGACCTTTTGCCACAAGGCCTCGGTGATGAACGGGATCAGCGGGTGCGCCAGCCGCAGGATGGTCTCGAGCGTGCGAATCAGCGTGCGCCGGGTGGCGCGTTGCTGGGCTTCGCTGCCGGTGTTGATCTGGACCTTGGCGATCTCCAGGTACCAGTCGCAGAACTCATCCCAGACGAACTGGTAGATGCTGTTGGCCACGTTGTCGAGTCGGTACTCCTCGAAGCCGCGGGTCACGTCGGCCTCGACCTGCTGCAGCACCGAGCTGATCCAGCGGTCGGCCTGGCTGAATTCCAGGTAGCTCTCGGCTGCTGCGCCGGGTGTGCATTCGGCCGCCGTGTGCTCCTTGAGTCCGCAGTCCTGGCCTTCGCAGTTCATCAACACGAAGCGGGTTGCGTTCCACAACTTGTTGCAGAAATTGCGGTAGCCTTCGCAGCGCTTGGTGTCGAAGTTGATGTTGCGCCCCAACGTGGCCAGGGCGGCGAAGGTGAATCGCAGCGCATCGGCGCCGAAGGGCGGAATGCCGTTGGGAAATTCCTTTTGCGTGTTCTTGCGCACCGTCGGCGCGGTCTCCGGCCGGCGCAGGCCTTCCGAACGCTTGGCCAGCAGGGGCTCGAGCGTGATGCCGTCGATCAGGTCCACCGGGTCGAGCACATTGCCTTCGGACTTGCTCATCTTCTGGCCGTGTGCGTCGCGCACCAGGCCGTGGATGTAGACGTCGCGAAACGGCACGCGGCCGGTGAAGTGGGTGGTCATCATGATCATCCGGGCGACCCAGAAGAAGATGATGTCGTAGCCGGTGATCAACACGCTCGACGGCAGGTAGAGGTCGTAGTCGGACTTCTGGCCTGCAGCCGATCCCGCCGGGCCTTCGGCAGCCTGCGGCCAGCCCATCGTGGAAAACGGTACCAGCGCCGACGAGTACCAGGTGTCGAGCACGTCCTCGTCGCGTTGCAGGGCACCCCGGTAGCCGGCCTTGTCGGCCGCGGCGCGGGCGTCTTCTTCGTTGCGGGCAACGAACAGTTCGCCGTTGTCGCCGTACCAGGCCGGAATCTGGTGTCCCCACCACAACTGGCGGCTGATACACCAGTCCTGGATGTTGCCCATCCACTGGTTGTAGGTGTTGACCCAGTTCTCCGGCACGAAGCGCACCGCGCCGCTCTCGACCGCGTCGATCGCCTTTTGCGCGATCGACTTCGCCGAAGGATCCTGCGGGCTGACCTTGGTCATCGCAACGAACCACTGGTCGGTCAACATCGGCTCGACGACCTGGCCGGTGCGGGCGCAACGCGGCACCATCAGCCGGTGCTTCTTGACCTCGACCAGCAGGCCGAGCGCCTCCAGGTCGGCCACCACCTTCTTGCGTGCGACAAAGCGGTCCAGCCCGCGATAGGCGGCCGGTGCCTCGTCGTTGAGCGTGGCATCCAGCGTCAACACGCCGATCATCGGCAACTTGTGGCGCTGGCCGACCGCATAGTCGTTGACATCATGCGCCGGCGTGACCTTGACCACGCCGGTACCGAACGCCGGATCGACATAGTCGTCGGCGATGACTGCGATCGAGCGGTCGCACAGCGGCAGCTGCACCTGCTTGCCGATCAGGTGCTGGTAACGCGCGTCATCCGGATGCACCATCACCGCCACGTCGCCGAGCATGGTCTCGGGCCGGGTCGTGGCCACGACCAGGCCGTCCTGCACCTGGCCGTCGACCAGTTGCGGGCCGTCGGCAAACGGGTAGCGGATATGCCACAAGGATCCGTCTTCCTCTTCGCTTTCGACCTCCAGGTCGCTGACCGCGGTCTTGAGCACCGGATCCCAGTTCACCAGGCGTTTGCCACGGTAGATCAGGCCTTGCTCGTACAAGCGCACGAAGGTCTCGGTGACGACGCCGGAGAGCTTGTCGTCCAGCGTGAAGTATTCGCGGCTCCAGTCCACGCTGTCGCCCATGCGGCGCATCTGCGTGGTGATGGTGTTGCCGGATTTCTGCTTCCACTCCCAGACCCGGGACACGAAATTCTTGCGCGCCTCGGCCGGTGTCGGTCCCATGTCATGGCGGCTGATGCCCTGGTCGCGCAGCTGGCGCTCGACGACGATCTGGGTGGCGATGCCGGCATGGTCGGTGCCTGGCACCCAGACCGTGTTCATGCCGCGCATGCGGTGGTAACGCGTCAACGAGTCCATGATGGTCTGGTTGAACGCATGGCCCATGTGCAGCGTGCCGGTCACGTTCGGTGGCGGCAACTGGATCGCGAATGCGCCGGCTTGCGGATCCGCTGTGCCGGTGCCCCGGGCTCCGGCGGTTCCGTATCCGCGGCGCTCCCACTCGGGGCCCCAGAAGGATTCCAGGGCGGCGGGTTCAAACGATTTGGACAGGCTTTCGAGCCCGGGCTGCTTCAGTGCGTCGGTCATGGTGTGGTGCGTTGGTCGTGCCGGGCCATGTGGGTCGGCCCTGCCGGTAGACAGCGGTGCCATGCCAGCGGGGTCGATCAACGCCGCGCACATGGTGCCGCACCCGGACGGTGGCCCGGGACCGGACGATTTTAGGGGACGCGACGCCGGGCTTCGGCCGGTGTGGACTCAGCCGGTGGCCGGTTCGGCGGCGAGGCGGGCGGCCGCCAGGCATTCCTGCAACACGCGGCCGTCGCCGACCTGGTTGGCCAGCAGCAGGATCAGCCGGGCATTGAGCAGTTCGGACTGCTCCCGGCTCAGGCCCTGGTGGGCGTCGAGCAGTTGTTCATAGAAGGTGTCGGCGTCTTGCAGATGCAGCTGGGTTTTCATGGGGTGTGCTCTCTTGGGTCTCAGGCCAGGGCCAGGGCCTGTTCGATCGCGCGAACCAGCGCGCTGTCGACTGCCTCGCCGGTGGCGGCCAGGTAGGCGTCGGGCCGCACCAGCGCCCAGGCGTGGCCGAACACATGGCAGGCACCCTGCAGGTGTCCGAGCGGATCCCGCACGGTTTCCAGCGACTGGCGCCGGCTGTCGGCGCCCAGTACCTGCACGCAGCGCACCGGTGCATGGCGCGTCAGGTCGGCCAGTCGCGTTCGCGCCTGGGCCGACTGGTCGCCGAACACCAACAGCAGCAAATGGCCATCGGCCCATCGGATCAGGTCATTGACGCAACCCTGGCTGCCATCTTCCCAGCGGAAATACACGTTTTGCACCGACAGGCCGCCCGAGGTGTCGCAGATGTCGGACTGGCTGTAGGGGTTGGCCACCGCCATGCGTCCGGTATTGACCAACTGGCGCGCAAACGGATGCTGGCGCGCCAGGCCGATGACCGCGCTGCGGAACACCCGCTCCATGCCGTCGGCCGGGCGCAGGAAACGCGCGGTGCGGTTCGTCACCTGCACGTTCTGGCGTGCCGCCTCCAGCCGTTCCTGGTTGTAGCTCTCGAGCAAGCGCGCAGGTGCGCGGCCACGCAGGACGGCGGCCAGCTTCCAGGCCAGGTTGTCGGCATCGGCCACGCCGGTGTTGCCACCGCGCGCCCCGAACGGGCTGACGATCTTGGCGGTGTCGCCCATGAAATACACGCTGCCGATATGCAGCGCGTCCAGGCACTGGCTGCGATAGGCATACGGGCCGACCCAGACTATCTCGCATTCGACATCGGCGCCGAACTGGCGGCGCAAGCGCTTGCGCACCTCGGCCTCGCTGCTGACCAGCGCCGGATCGGCGTCCGGTTCCATCTGGTAGTCGATGCGCCAGACGTCGTCGGCCATCAGGTGTTGCCAGACCGCGCGGTTGTCGTTGAACGGTGCCTCGATCCAGGTGTGGCGTTCGGTTGGCGGCAGGTTCTTGAAGCGTACGTCGGCAATACACCAGCGGTCATCGCCGCGGCGCGACTGCATGCCGGCCTGGCACCAGCGGTGGAACGGGGTGTGCGAGCCGCTGGCATCGATCACATGCTCGGCCTCGATCCGGTAGCTGCCCTGCGGCGTATCGACGGTCAGCGTGGCAAAGCCGTCGTGTTGCGTGAATCCGGTTACGCGCGAACCCCAGCGCAGGTCGACATGGCCGAGTTCGTGGATACGCTCGACCAGGAAGCCTTCGATATAGAACTGCTGGATGTTGATGAACGGCGGCTGGGCCGACAGCTGGAAACTGCTTTGCTGGCGCAGGTCGAAGGAGTACACCTCGTCATGGCCGGCAAAGGTACGCCCGACACTCCACTGGACGCCCTTGGTCGCGATCCGGTCGTAGATGCCCAGGCGCTGGAAGATCTCGAGCGACTTCTGGGTGTAGCAGATGCCGCGCGACGACGCGCCCTTGACGCCGACCGAGTTGTCCTCGTCGAGCACCACCGCCGCGATGCCCTGGCGTGCCAGCGCGCAGGCCATGGTCAGCCCGGTGATGCCGGCCCCGACGATGACGATCGGGTGGCGCACGGCCTTGTCGTTGCCCAGCTCCGGCGGGGCAACGAACGGGTATTGCGGCAGGTCGTAACCTCCCTTGGCGAATTCATAACCGTTGGTGAAGGCGGTGGCCTGGTAGCCAGGCTGGGTTGTGCTCGGGGCGCTGCTGTCCATGCATGTCTCCATTTCTTGACTTCAACGCGCCGGTGTCGCGGCGCGTGCGCTGACTTCGGGGCGGTCGTTCTGTTGCGGTTTGAGCGCGCCGAGGTCCTGGCCTTCGGCACGCTGCTGACGCCACTGTGCCTTGCGTGCGGTCCATGCGTCAAGCCGCGCGCGGGCTTCGCGGCTTTCCTGCAGCATCTGGAACGCGTCTGCGACCTGGGCCGACAACTCGAGCCGGATGCCGTTGGGATCGAAGAAGTAGATGCTCTTGAAGATATGGTGGTCGGTCACACCGAGCACCTCGATTCCGTGCGCCTGCAAACGCGCGCGTGTGGCTTCCAGGTCCGCCACCGAGTCGACCCGGAACGCCACATGGTTCACCCAGGACGGTGTGTTGGGCGACGGCAGCGCGGCTTCATCGTCGCCCAGGTCGAAGAAGGCGATGAACGAGCCGTCCTGCAGACGGAAGAAGAAATGCGTGTAAGGGCAGTACTCACCGGTGCTGGGCACATGGTCGCTCTGGATGATGTGGTACAGGGGCAGGCCCAGGATGTCCTCGTAGAAATGCCGCGTTTCCTCGGCGTCGCGGGCCCGGTAGGCGTAGTGGTGCAGTTGCCGTATCGGCGCCGGAGCGGGCAGGGAGGCGGCGGGTGGCGGACGGGCGGGCATATCGATCTCCTGGATTGGTGATTCACCTATTCGTAACGCGTTTACTATATCGTAATGATGGGCCGCCGAAATTGAGGTGGATCAAGCTACGCTGTCAGGCAAGCCTCACTGCGCCAACCGGTGCTGCCGCCCGTCTTCGCAGCGCCAGTCCATGGCGGCTGGCTCGATCGCGGTAGTTGAGAATAA
>JBFJZP010000022.1:0-13527 GCA_041622095.1 Burkholderiaceae bacterium
GCCTTCCGTGACGGCGTGCGCTTGAACAACCCGACCATGGCCCAGGTTGCTGCGCGCCTGAACGATCGCGAGATCCGCGCGGTTTCCGACTACATCGCCGGCCTGCGCTGACAAGCACAGGGGCCGGATGGCCCCATGTCCCCTGGACCCGAAGGGCCCGCAATATGATTGGTTGCGGGCCTTTGTCGTTTTCGGCCTCCCGCTGGCGGGACGCTGCCGGAACTTTGTAAGTTCGAACCGGCTCGGACAGACTGAAGTATCGACAGGTTATTCAAGGACAGTTTCATGATCATCGACACACGTGCTGACGGTTTTTTTCACGACAGTCCCAGCGAGATCACGCCGCAGTCGGTGTATCTGGGGCGGCGCAAGCTGATCCAGACGATTGCAGGGGGCGTGGCCGGTGGCGCGCTCGCATCCTGGGCTGCGCGTGACGCGCTGGCCCAGTCCGCAAGACCCGGCAAGCTGGCGGCGCTGGCCACGGTGCGGTCGGACGTCGCAGGTGCGGCGACGATGGAAAACCCCACCGACTACAAAGACGCCAGCACGTACAACAATTTCTACGAGTTCGGTACCGATAAGGCGGATCCGGCGAAAAACGCCCATACCTTGAAACCGTCGCCCTGGACGGTCGAGGTCGAGGGGCTGGTCAAGAATCCGGCGAAATATGCGATCGAGGATCTGCTCAAGCTCAGCGCCCAGGAGGAACGGGTCTACCGGCTGCGTTGTGTCGAAGGCTGGTCGATGGTGATTCCCTGGGTCGGTTACTCGCTGGCACAACTGATCCGCAAGGTGGAGCCGCTGGGCAGCGCCAAGTATGTCGAGTTCGTCACCCAGGCGGATCCGAAGACGATGCCGGGCCTGCGTTCCGGCGTGCTCGATTGGCCTTATGTCGAAGGCCTGCGCATGGACGAGGCGATGCATCCGTTGACTTTGTTGTCGTTCGGCATGTATGGCGAAGTGTTGCCGAACCAGAACGGGGCCCCGGTGCGGCTTGTCGTGCCGTGGAAGTACGGATTCAAGAGCGGCAAGAGCCTGGTGAAGATCCGGTTTGTCGAGAAGCAGCCGGTAACGGCCTGGAACCGCGCGGCTGCGAACGAATACGGTTTCTATTCCAACGTCAACCCGGATGTCGACCATCCACGCTGGAGTCAGGCGACCGAGCGGCGTATCGGCGAGGACGGCTTGTTTGCCAAGAAGCGCAAGACCACGCTGTTCAATGGCTACGCGACCCAGGTCGGGCAGTTGTACGCCGGCATGGACTTGCGCAAGTTCTATTGATCCGGCCGGGCCCGAACATGTGCCGGTCGGGTAGTCCGCGCCGGCCGGAGATGGGCCGGGTGTTCCGATGATCCGTTCGATGTTGCTGCGACCGATGGCCAAGCCAGTGGTCTTCCTGCTGGCCCTGGGCCCGTTCGCCTGGCTGCTGCATGGTGCGTTGACGCAGAACCTGGGGCCGAATCCGGCCGAGGCGCTGATCCGGTCCACCGGCGACTGGACCTTGCGCGCCTTGTGCCTGGTGCTCGCGGTCACGCCGCTGCGGGTGATGACCGCCACACCGGCCCTGGCGCGGTTTCGCCGCATGCTGGGCCTGTTCGTGTATTTCTATGCGCTGCTGCACCTGCTGTGCTACAGCTGGCTGGACATGGAGTTCGTCGTCGGCGATATCGCCCGGGACATCGTCAAGCGGCCGTTCATCCTGGTCGGTTTCACCGCATTGCTGCTGCTGACAGCCCTGGCTGCGACCTCGTTCAACCGGGCGATCCGGGCCATGGGGGCGCGTCGCTGGCAACTGCTGCACCGGCTGGTGTATGCGATTGCCGGCCTGGCGCTGCTGCATTTCTTCTGGATGCGCTCCGGCAAGAACGACTATGCCGAGGTGCTGGTGTACGCGGTCATCATCGCGATCCTGCTGGGATGGCGGGTCGTCTACAGCCTTCGCCGGCGACGCGCGTCGGCCGCAGCGCCGGTACGCTCCGCCCACTGAGTCGCCGGATCAGCCGCCGGCTTGCGCCAGCACGATTTCGTTGCGCAACTGGTCTTCCACGGTTTCGCGGTTGCGGATCAAACGCCCGGTTGCGCCCTTGACCAGGACTTCGGCGGCGCGGCCGCGGGTGTTGTAGTTGCTCGACATGCTCATGCAATAGGCGCCGGCGGACAACACGGCCAGCAGGTCGCCGGGCTCTACCGCCAGCGCCCGGTCATGGCCGATCCAGTCGCCGCTCTCGCATACCGGTCCGACCACTTCCCAGGTGCTGGCCGGGACTTCGCGCTGCTGCAACGGAACGATGGCGTGGTAGGCCTGGTACATGGCCGGACGCGGCAGGTCGTTCATCGCCGCATCGACGATGCAGAAATTCTTCTGCTCGCCCGGCTTGAGATACAAGACCTCGGTGATGCAGATGCCGGCGTTGCCGACCAGCGAGCGGCCCGGCTCGAGCATCAGCTTGCGATCGCCGAATCCGCGCGCGTCGAGCTTGTCCAGCAGCTTGCGCCACAAGGCGTCGGCCTGTGGCGGCGTATCGCCGTTGTAGTTGATGCCCAGCCCGCCGCCGAAATCCAGGTGCTCGATCGCCACACCTGCCGCTTCGATCGCCTGTACCAGGTCCAGCATGCGGTCCATTGCGTCGAGGTACGGTGCCTCCTGCGTGATTTGCGAGCCGATATGGCAATCGATGCCGACCACCCGCAGCCCGGGCATGTCGGCGGCACGCCGGTAGGTCTGCACCGTGCGCTCATGCGCAATACCGAACTTGTTGCCCTTCAGTCCGGTGGAGATGTACGGATGGGTCTTCGGGTCGACATTCGGGTTGACGCGGATGCTGACCGGCGCCTGCCTGCCCGTTGCCAGCGCCACGGAGTTGAGCACCTCGAGTTCCGCCTCGCTCTCGACATTGAAGCAGGCAATGCCGAGTTCGAGTCCGCGCCGCATCTCCGCCCGCGTCTTGCCGACGCCGGAGAAGATGACGCTGGAGGCCGGCGCTCCGGCAGCGATCACCCGCTCGAGCTCGCCACCGGACACGATGTCGAAGCCGCAGCCGGCCCTGGCCAGGACTTGCAGGATCGACAGGTTGGAGTTGGCCTTCATTGCGTAGCAGATCTGCACCTGCCGGCCCTGCAAGGCACGCTGGTAGGCTGCCAGCGCATCGAGGATCGCGGTCTCGGAGTAGACGAACAGCGGCGTGCCGTGGGTTTGCGCCAGGGTGTCGACGCGCAGGTCCTCGACAAACAGCGCCGATCCACGGTAGGCCACATGGGGCCCGCCGGGCAGAGGTGAAGGAATCATGGTGATATGGTTGTCGTTGCGGGGGCGGAGGCGGCCGGAGCCGCTGGCGTGGCCTGTGTCGCGCCGCCCGGGCGCAGGGTTTCGAGCACGGTCGCGCGATTGCGCGCGGCCGGTTCGGTCGGAATAAACAGCGCACCCTTTTGACCGCAGCCGGACAGGACAACTGCCATGCCGACAGGGATACCTACTCTGACTAGAATTTGGTGAATACGCAACATGGTGAAATTGTAATGACCGACCCTGAATTCATGGACCGCGCCGAACAGGTGCTCAAGGCGATCGAGTCAGGATGTGACCGGATCAACGAGCAGACCGATGCCGACATCGACAACCAGCGGGTCGGCGGCATGGTGACACTGGCATTCCCGGCCGGCGGCGAAATCGTCGTGAACCTGCAAAAGCCACTGCAGGAGATCTGGCTGGCATCACGCAGTGGCGGTTATCACTTCCGGTTCGACGGCACGCAGTGGATGGATACCAAGGGACAGGGCGAGTTTTTTGCCCATCTGTCCGAGGAAGCCAGCGCGCAGTGCGGCCGGCCGCTGGTGTTCAAACCCTCACCGGTTGTTGTTCCTAAATAGGTCCAGGATCCGGTTCCGTTCCTCCGCCGGCGGCACGACCACCACGCTGCCGGTTCCGCCGGCTGCGCTCGCCGCGCGCCCGGGGTAGTAATCTTCCATGCCCACGCTGGTCACACCGTTGCCATAGGCGAACTCGCTGTAGTACCACTCGCCACCCGTATTGACCAGGCCTTGCGGCGGCTCGTATTGTGCGACCGGCACGCCCTTGAGCGCGTACTCCATGTACGAGATCCAGATCGGCAGGCTCAGGCCGCCACCGGTGGCCAGCGAGTTGCTGCCGAGTTTGCGCGGCGTGTCGTACCCCATCCAGGTGACCGCGACCAGGCCCGGCTGAAAACCGGCGAACCAGGCGTCCATCGAGTCGTTCGTCGTGCCGGTCTTGCCGAACACGTCGTTGCGCTTGAGTGACGCCTGTGCCCGTGCGGCCGTACCCGAGCGGGTGACTTCCTGCAGCAGGTTCGTCATCATGAAGGCATTGCGCGGGTCGATCGCCCGGACCGACTCGTCCAGCACCTGCGGCTGGTTCTCCATCAACACCTTGCCGGTCTGCTCCGTGACCTTGCTGATCAGCCATGGGTTGACCCGGTAGCCACCATTGGCGAACACCGCGTAGGCACCGACCATCTGCATCGGCGTGACCGATCCGGCGCCCAGAGCCAGGGTCAGGTAAGGCAGGTTCTTGTCTGCGTCGAAGCCGAAACGCATTGCCCAGTCGCGCGCGTACTGCGCGCCGACCGCATGCAGCACCCGGATCGAGACCATGTTCTTGGACTTGGCCAATCCGGTGCGCATTGTCATCGGACCGTCGAACTTGCCGTCGTAGTTCTTCGGCTCCCACGGGGCGCCGCCGGTCACGCCGGAGTCGAAGAACAGCGGCGCGTCATTGATGATGGTCGCCGGCGTGAACCCCTTCTCCAGCGCCGCCGAATAGATGAACGGCTTGAAACTCGATCCCGGCTGACGCCAGGCCTGGGTGACATGGTTGAACTTGTTCTTCTCGTAGTCGAAGCCGCCGACCATGGCCTTGATCGCGCCGTCCTTCGGATCCATCGCGACGAAGGCGCCTTCGACCTCCGGCAGCTGGGTGATCTCCCACCCGCCTTTGCTGGTCTTGGCGACCCGGATCACCGCGCCGGGGCGGATCTTGATGTTGGGCGGGGCCTTGTCCGACAGGCCGGAGCGTGCCGGCTCCAGGCCTTCGCCGGTGATCTGCAGCGTCTCGCCGTTCTGGCGTATCGCCTTGATCAGCTTGGGATTGACGTCCAGCACCACGGCCGACATCACGTCGCCATTGTCCGGATGGGCGTCCAGTGCCTCGTCAATCGCGTCGTCGATGTCCTGCTGCTTGCCAGTTGGCAAGTCGATGAATTTCTCCGGCCCGCGGTAGACCTGACGTCGCTCGAAGTCCATGATGCCGCGGCGCAGAGCCTTGTAGGCTGCGTCCTGGTCGCCCGACTTGATCGTGGTGTAGACGTTCAGGCCGCGGGTGTAGGTTTCGTTGCCGTACTGTGCAAAGACCAGTTGCCGGACGGTTTCCGCCACATATTCGGCATGCACCCGCACCGCGTCCGTGCCTCCCTTGAGCTTGAGCTTCTCGTTGCGCGCCGCATCGGCCTGTTGCGCGGTGATGAAGCCGGTCTCTTGCATCCGGTCGATCACCGTCAGCTGGCGGGCCCGTGCCCGATTGGGATTGCGGATCGGGTTGTTCGTGCCCGGTGCCTTCGGCAGCCCGGCCAGCATCGCGGCCTCGGCAATCGTGATGTCCTTCAGCGGTTTGTCGAAATAGGCTTCGCTGGCGGCGGCGAACCCGAAGGCCCGGTTGCCCAGGAAGATCTGGTTCATGTAGATCTCCAGGATCTGGTCCTTGGTCAGCAGGTGTTCCAGCTTGAAGGTCAGCAAGACCTCGTAGATCTTGCGTGTATAGGTCTTCTCGGACGACAGGTAGACGTTGCGCGCCACCTGCATCGTGATCGTCGACGCGCCCTGGCTCTTGAGGTTGCTCAGATTGGCCAGCGCCGCGCGCACCATGCCCTTGTAGTCGACACCGCCGTGTTCGTAGAAGCGTGTGTCCTCGATGGCCAGCACCGCATCCGTCATCACCTGGGGCATGTCCTTGAGCCGGGTCAGCTTGCGCCGCTCCTCGCCGAACTCGCCGATCAGCAGGCCGTCGGACGAGTAGATACGCAAGGGCAGGATCGGCCGGTAGTCGGACAGCGCCGACACGTCCGGCAGATTCGGAAACGCGACGGCCAGGGCAATGGCAATCACCATTGCCAGCGCGGCAGCGCCGGCAATCGCCAGGCCGAACATCCAGCGAATGATCCGCAGCAGGGTCCGCCATGCGGAAGGTGCAGGAGACTGATTTGCCGCTTCGTGATCGGTGGAGTTCGTTTTTCGTGACATAAATCCTTCGTAAGAGCGCGCCGATATTATAAAAACGGGCTTGTTGCGATCCGCCGTCGCAAACCGGGTGCCCGGTAGTCAGCGCGCGCTTGTCATGGGTGCAATTGTCCGACTCGTTTGGCGCGGATAATGTAACCGTCTGCTTTTGGCAACGTTCGGGGGTGCTCGAATCAGGAATTTCCTTTGCGGGACAAGGATCTTACTGATAGCATTCAAGTGAATTCTTAAGTTTCGCCGATTATCAATCGGCCTCTTGCAGGGGATAGCCTTGATCTCTTTGGGATCGTTGTTCAGTCGGCAGCCGCCGCCATTGCTGGGTCTCGACATCAGCTCTTCCAGTGTCAAGCTGGTCGAGTTGGGGCGCGACAAGTCGGGCAATCTGGTGCTGGAGCGTTGTGCGATCGAGCCGCTGGAGCGGGGCTGGATCACCGACGGCAACGTCGAGAAATTCGACGAAGTGGCGGACGCCATGCGGCGCCTGGTCAAGAAAAGCGGCACCAAGACCCGCAACGTCGCCATGGCGCTACCGCCATCGGCGGTGATCACCAAGCGCATCGTGCTGCCGGGCGGCATGTCCGACGCAGAGCTCGAAGTGCAGGTCGAGGCCGAGGCCAATCAATATATTCCGTTTCCGCTGGACGAGGTCAGTCTCGATTTCTGCGTGGTCGGCCCCAGCGCGGCGTCGATGGGTGATCTCGATGTGCTGATCGCCGCCTCGCGCCGCGAGAAGGTGCAGGACATCCAGGGACTGGCCGAAGCGGCCGGTCTCAAGCCGGTGGTGGTGGATGTCGAGTCCTATGCCTCGCGGCTGGCCACGTCGCGGCTGATCGAGAGCCTGCCCAACAAGGGCCTGGGAACCATCGTGGCCTTGTTCGAGGTGGGCGCGTTGACCACCAGCATGCAGGTCATCCGTGACGACGAGGTCTTGTACGACCGGGACCAGGCCTTTGGTGGCGCCCAGTTGACGCAGCTGATTGTTCGCCAGTACGGCTTCTCGCCGGAAGAAGCCGAGGCCAAGAAGCGCAGCGGCGAGTTGCCCGAAGATTACGAGTCGAGCGTGTTGCGGCCGTTTGTCGAGAGCATGGTGCAGGAAATCGGTCGCGCGTTGCAGTTCTTTTTCACCAGTACGCCGCATAACAAGGTCGACCACATCATGCTGGCGGGTGGCTCGTCCGCATTGCCCGGCCTGACGGCGGCGGTCACCAAGCACTCGTCGTTCAGTTGCAGCCTGGTCAATCCGTTCGACGGCATGGAAATCGGCAGTGGTGTCCGGCTCAAGAAGATGACACGTGAAGCCCCGTCGTACCTGACGTCGTGCGGACTCGCGTTGCGGAGGTTCATGCAGTGATTCTGATCAACCTGTTACCGCACAGAGAGGCGGCGCGCAAGCAAAGGCGTGATGCTTTCAATGTCAGCCTTGGTGCCTCTTTTCTGGTGGGCGGGCTGATCGCCGGAATGGTGTTCCTGTGGTTCCAGGGCCGGATTTCCGATCAACAAGCTCGCAACAACACCTTGACGTCCGAAATCAAGCGACTGGAAGGCCAGATCAAGGACATCGCCAGCCTGGAGTCGGAAATCGCCGCCTTGCGGGCACGCCAGCAGGCGGTCGAGGACTTGCAGGCCGATCGCAATGTGCCGGTGCACCTGATGTCCGAGCTGGTCAAGCAGTTCCCGGACGGTGTCTACATCACCAGCATGCGCCAGGACAAGCAGACCGTGACCCTGCAAGGGGTCGCGCAGTCGAATGAGCGGGTTTCGGAGCTGTTGCGCAACCTCTCCGGTGGCACACCCTGGTTCTCCAAGCCGGATCTGGTGGAAATCGTCGCCGGTTCGGTGACCCTGTCACCGCGCGACGTCAAGCGGGTGTCGAACTTCACGATGCGGGTGCAACTCAACCGTGCCAGCGATGTGCAAAAGCTGGCCGGGGCCCCCGGGGCTGTAGCAGCTGCGCCGGCGGCTGCGGCGCCGGTCAAGAATTAAGCGGGCGGCGCAAATGGCGAGAAAATCCTCCTCAAGAATCGATTTCCAGGCGCTCCAGGAACGGGTGATGAGCCAGTTCCGCGGGCTCGACCCGAAGGACCCGTCGGTATGGCCGGCATTGCCACGTTACGGCATCCTGCTCGCGGTCGTGGTCGCGGTCGTGGCCGGACTCTGGTTTGCCTGGCTCAGCGACTCCGAGCTGGAGCTCGAAGCCGAGCAGGCCAAGGAAGTCAAGCTGCGCGAAGACTACAAGGTCAAACTGGCCAAGGCGGTCAATCTCGACGTGCTGAGGAAGCAACGCGAGCAGGTACTGCAGTACGTGACCCAGCTCGAGAAACAGCTTCCGAGCAAGGCCGAGATGGATGCCTTGTTGTCCGACATCAACCAGGCCGGCCTGGGTCGCAGCCTGCAGTTCGACCTGTTCCGCCCCGGCCAGGTCTTCGTGCGCGACTATTACGCCGAATTGCCGATCTCGCTGCGTGTCAGCGGCCGCTACCATGACATGGGCGCATTTGCCTCCGACATCGCGAATCTGTCGCGCATCGTGACCTTGAACAACCTGACGATCACCCCGAAACCAGACGGCAACCTGACGATGGAAGCCACCGCCAAGACCTTCCGCTACCTGGATTCGACGGAAGTCGCGGCACAACGCAACGCGGGCGGGGCCAAGAAATGATGCGAGTCCGTATTCTTGTCACGATGATGGCGGCGCTGGCCTTGTCGGCCTGCGGCGGCGCCGATGAGGATGATCTGCAGAAGTGGATGGCGGACCAGAAGAAGACCACCGTCCCCAAGATCGTGCCGATCACCGAGCCCAAGGTCTTCGAACCGCAGCCTTACGAACAGCTTGCTGTCGTCGACCCGTTCGATCGCGAGAAACTCACCCAGGCGCTCAAGCGCGACGGCGGGCAGTCGGTCGCGAACAGCGCCCTGGTCGCGCCTGAACTGGCGCGGCGCAAGCAGCCGCTGGAGGCCTATCCGCTGGATGCCATGGCCATGGTGGGCAGCATGGTGCGGGCCGGCAAGCCGGTTGCGCTGGTTCGGGTCAACAACTTGTTGTACCAGGTGCGCCCCGGTGATTACCTGGGTCAGAACTACGGACGTGTGATGAAAATTGACGAGACAGAGGTTGCCTTGCGGGAAATCGTGCAGGACGCTGTGGGCGAATGGATCGAGCGCACCGCCGCGCTGCAACTTCAGGAGAGGGCAAAATGATGAATCAACCCGGGCGCGCGGCAATGTCGTGCTGCAAACGCATGGTGCTGGGATTGGCCGCAGCCATGCTGTCGTTGTCGTCGTTTGCGCAGACCGCGATCGAATCGGTATCGGGCTCCATCCAGGGTGGCAGCGAGGTCATCCGTATCGACTTGTCGCAGCCGCTGACCGCCGTGCCGAGCGGTTTCTCGATCCAGGCCCCGGCGCGTATTGCGCTGGATTTCCCCGGTGTGTCGAATGCGATGGGCCGCTCGACGGTCGATGTCAACCAGGGCAATCTGCGTTCCATCAGTGTGGTGCAGGCCGGTGACCGCACCCGTGTGGTGCTCAATCTCAAGCAACCGACCGCCTACAAGGCGCAGATCCAGGGCAAGTCGCTGCTGGTCGTGCTCGACTCCGCGGTGGCGGCAAGTCCGACCACTTCGCCGGCCCCGGTCTTTGCCGAAAACCGCAATCGTGACTCCCTGCCGATCAAGGACCTCGACTTCCGTCGCGGCAATGACGGTGCCGGACGGGTGGTCGTCGCCTTGCCGAACAACCAGGTCGGCGTCGACGTGCAGATCAAGGGTCAGTCGGTCGTGGTTGAATTCCTGAAGTCGACCTTGCCCGAGGGCCTGCGCCGACGTCTCGATGTGACCGATTTCGGCACGCCGATCAAGACCGTCACCACCTTCCAGGCCGGCGACCGGGTGCGCATGGTCATCGAACCCAGCGGTCAATGGGAACACAGTGCCTACCAGAGCGACGACCAGTTCGTGCTCGAGATCAAGCCACGCAAGGAAGACCCGACCAAGCTCACGCAGGGCCCGGGTTACAGCGGCCAGAAGTTGTCGCTCAATTTCCAGAATATCGAAGTGCGCTCCTTGTTGCAGGTGATCGCCGATTTCACGAACTTCAACATCATCACCTCCGACTCGGTCACCGGCGCCGTCACCTTGCGCTTGCAGGACGTGCCATGGGACCAGGCGCTGGACATCATCCTGCAGGCCAAGGGCCTGGGCATGCGCAAGACCGGCAACGTGTTGTGGATTGCGCCGCGCGACGAGATCAACGCCAAGGAAAAACTCGAACTCGAGTCCATCGTTGCCTTGCAGAATCTCGAGCCACTGCGCACGCAGTCGTTCCAGATGAACTACACCAAGGCGGCCGAGATCGCGACCAGCCTGACCGCCGCCACCACCACGTCCGGCAACGCGTCGGCGCGCATCCTGAGTCCGCGTGGCAGCGTGATCTCCGAGGCCCGTACCAATCAGCTGTTCGTCACCGACATACCGTCCAAGCTCGAGCAGGTGCAGCAACTGATTGCCAAGCTCGACATTCCGGTGCGCCAGGTGCTGATCGAGGCGCGTATCGTCGAGGCGTCCGACACCTTTGGCAAGTCGCTGGGTGTCAGGCTCGGCGGTGGCATCAACCCGCCGGGCGGGGTCCGGGTGTTCAGCCAGGGTGGCAATGCGCTGAACTCCACGTTCGGATCCTCGTATGTGGAAGGCGCTGCACAGACCACATCGGGCAGCTTCGTGAACCTTCCTGCGATTGGCCAGAACGGCTACAACCCGGCATCGCTCGCCGTGTCGATCTTCAACTCGGCGGCCAATCGCTTCCTGAGCCTGGAGTTGCAGGCGCTCGAGGCAGACGGCAAGGGCAAGGTCGTGTCCAGCCCGCGTGTGGTCACGGCAGACCAGATCAAGGCCTTGATCGAACAGGGTACCGAGTTGCCATACCAGGTGGCCACGTCCAGCGGCGCGACATCGATCGCCTTCAGGAAGGCCAACCTGAAGCTGGAAGTGACACCGCAGATCACGCCGGAAGGCAACATCATCCTCGACCTGGATGTCAACAAGGACACCGTGGGCCAGGCGACAGCGGCGGGTTTTGCGATCAACACCAAACACATCAAGACGCAGGTGCTGGTGGAGAACGGCGGTACGGTCGTGATCGGCGGTATCTTCGAGTTGACCGAAAACGATTCGGTGACCAAGGTCCCGGTACTGGGTGACCTGCCGGGGGTCGGCAACCTGTTCAAGACCCGTTCGCGCACCGCGAACAAGCAGGAAATGCTGGTATTCATCACGCCCAAGATGATCAGCGACCGGACCGCGGTGCGTTGAACCGGAGGGGGCCGCCGCCTGCCGGCGGTTCCATGCAGCCGTGATTGTCAGTCTGATCGGAATGCCGGGTTCCGGCAAGTCCACGGTCGGGCGCCAGTTGGCGCGCCGGCTGCAAGTGCCTTTCATGGACTCGGACCATGTCATCGAAACCCGTATCGGTTGTCCGATACGGCAGTACTTCGAACGCGAAGGCGAGGCGGCATTCCGCGATGTCGAATCCGAGGTGCTCGACGAACTCACGCAGGCACCCGACGGCGTGGTGTCGACCGGCGGTGGTTCGGTCTTGCGTGAAGTCAATCGCCGCGTCCTGCGCGCGCGTGGCCGCGTCGTGTACCTGAAGTCCACGCCGGAGGACCTGTTTCGCCGTCTGCGCCATGACCGCAATCGCCCCTTGTTGCAGGTCGACGATCCGTTGACCCGACTGCGCGACCTGTTTGCCGTCCGCGACCCCTTGTACCGGGAAACCGCGCATTTCACGATCGAGACCGGACGCCCGTCGGTGGCCACGCTGGTCAACATGATCGTGATGCAGATCGAACTCGACGGGAGCGCCCCGCAGCAGCCGGGTTGACGCATCACCTTCCCCTAAACTAGGGGCATGAGCCAGCCACACCCTGTCGAACGCGTCCGCATTGAACTGGCCGAGCGCAGTTATCCGATCCTGATCGGCGCCGGCCTGCTTGGAAATGCGCAAACCTATGCGGACCTGCCCCAGGGACGCAGCGCGTTGATCGTGACCAGTGCCACGGTTGCACCCTTGTACGCGGAGCACCTGCGACATGCGCTGGCAGGGCGTTACCAGCAGATCCACCAGGTGATCCTGCCCGACGGCGAAGAGCACAAGAACTGGACCACGCTCAACCTGATCTTCGATGCCTTGTTGCAGAACCGCTGCGACCGCAAGACCGTGCTGTTCGCGCTGGGCGGCGGCGTGGTCGGCGACATGACCGGTTTTGCCGCCGCCTCGTTCATGCGCGGCGTGCCCTTTGTCCAGGTGCCGACCACCTTGCTGGCCCAGGTCGACTCGTCGGTCGGTGGCAAGACCGCGATCAACCACCCGCTGGGCAAGAACATGATTGGCGCGTTTTACCAGCCGCAACTGGTCGTCTGCGACCCGGCCACGCTCGCCAGCCTGCCGCCGCGCGAACTCAGTGCCGGCCTGGCCGAAGTCATCAAGTACGGACCGATTGCCGACATGGCGTTTTTCGACTGGATCGAGGACCACCTGCAGGCCTTGATGTCGCGTGATCCGGCAGCGCTGGCGTATGCGGTGCGGCGCAGCTGCGAAATCAAGGCCCGGGTGGTCGGGCAGGACGAACGCGAGACCGGCTTGCGCGCCATCCTCAATTTCGGTCATACCTTCGGCCATGCGATCGAGAACGGCATGGGTTACGGGCGCTGGCTGCACGGCGAGGCGGTCGGTTGCGGCATGGTCATGGCGGCCCGGCTGTCGCACCAGCTCGGCCTGGTGGACGCCGCCTTCGTGGCGCGCTTGAGCCGCCTGATCGAGGGGGCCGGTCTGCCGATCGTCGGGCCGCAGTTGCCAGCCGAAGGCGGGCATGTCGACGCGGCGGCGACGAATGCCGATCGTTACCTGTCGCTGATGCGGGTCGACAAGAAGGCGGACGCCGGGACGATCCAGTTCGTCGTGATCGAACGCCCCGGGTCGGCGGTGCTGCGAACCGCGCCGGATGCGCTGGTGCGCCAGGTCATCGATGACTGCTGCCCCTGAACATCGGCAGGGCGGACCCGCCAGCCGGCCGATGAGCCGCCGGGCAGGCGGCCGGTGTGTTCGGCGGAGTGCCTGAACCATGGCGCTGGCGGTATTTGCCTGTGACCCGGCGCAGTCGCGCGGGCGGCGGCATGCAGAGCCGGCCGCGCCCACGCGTACCGAGTTCCAGCGGGATCGGGATCGGGTCATCCACTGCTCTGCCTTTCGACGCCTGGTCTA
>JBFJZP010000023.1:0-13253 GCA_041622095.1 Burkholderiaceae bacterium
AGGCGGCGAAACGCAGCGGAAAGCGCCGGCGTATCCGGCTGAACCAGTCACCCGATGTGCCCGATAGCGAGACGATCAGCAGCCGCGAAAACAATCCACCCAGCAGGCCGCAGCTGACCGCCACCAGCAGGCCGGGCCACAACATTTGCAGATCCAGCCGGTCGACCCGGATCGCGCCGACGATGCCGAAATAGCTGGTATTGCCATACACCGACACCGACATCAGGCCGCCGAGCACGATGGCGGCCATCATCAGGCCGTTGCTGCGTTGCTCCGGGCGGCGCGACAATTCCTCGATCGCGAACATGATCCCGCCCAGCGGCGTATTGAACGCGGCCGCAATACCGGCGGCGCCGCCGGCGATCAGCAGGCCATGGTCCGATACCACGCCGTGTTTGGGAATCCAGCGGCGGCAGCTGTGCATGACGCCCGCGCCCACCTGTACCGAGGGGCCTTCACGGCCGAGCGACAAGCCGGCCAGGAATCCCAGGCTGGTCAACACCATCTTGGACACGGTCAGCCAGATCGACACGAAGAAATGCCGCAGCGGGGATGTGATCTCCGGCGACAAGGCCGCCATCACCTGCGGTATGCCGGAGCCGGCGGCGCCGGGCGCAAACCTGCGCGTCGCCCAGACGATGGCCATGGTGGCCACCGGCGTCCACAACAAGGGCATCCACCAGGCCTGCTGCTGCGCCTCGCGGAAATGTTCGTACGCGGTCTCGCTCATCCAGGTCAATGCGACCACCGTGAGGCCGGCCATGGCGGCAAAAGCGAGCACCACGGCGCGGGCAGTCCACAGGCGCCAGTCGTACAACTCCCCCTGCAATGATGAAAGGAAGTGCGGGTGTTGTTTCATGCAAATGACAAGGCAAACGGAAGCGAGACCTGTGTCTTGACTGTAACCCATGATTTCCGCGGAACCGGCTGCTGCGCCACACAGCATGCCGGCCGAACGGGTCCGGCGCATCCTGGACAGCGATCGCACCGCGGTTGATTTCAGTGACAATGGCCCCGGGCAAACCAGGCTGCTGCGACGCGCGGGACATTTCCGGCGCGACGTCAGCACCGCATGCGGCAGCGCATGGCTGGCCCATCACCATCCGATCGAGGAGACCGCGCGCGTGACACCGGCCGATGACAATTCCGACACCCCGTTTGCAGCGCAGACTGTGCTGCGCCAGCGCCTGCCCGGCTTCGCGCCGCGGGTGGCCATGGTCCTGGGCTCCGGCCTGGGGGGCCTGGCCGATCAGGTCCGCGACGCGGTGATCCTGCCCTATGGCGATCTGCCGGGATTCCCGATCTCCACGGTCGACGGCCATGCCGGCGTGCTGGTGGCCGGCACCTTGGGGGGTCGCGGTCTTGTGCATGAAGGGGCGCAGCCACTATTACGAAGGCAAGGGCGCCGACGTCATGAGTTCGGCGATCCGCACCTTCCAGCTGATGGGGTGCGAATCGCTGCTGCTGACCTGCGCCGCCGGCTCCTTGCAGCCGCAGTCGGGTCCCGGCAGCCTGGTCGCATTGACCGACCATATCAACCTGCTGCCCGGCAACCCGCTGGTCGGCCGCAACGACGACCGTTTCGGGCCGCGGTTCATGAGCATGGCCAATGCCTACGACGACGGACTGCGTGCCTTGCTGCACCAGGCTGCCGACGGGCTGGACCTGAGCCTGCAGGAAGGTGTCTACCTGGCCACCAGCGGGCCGAGCTTCGAGACACCGGCCGAGATCCGCATGATGCGCGTGCTGGGCGCCGACCTGGTGGGCATGTCGACCGTGCCCGAAGTGATCACCGCACGCCACTGCGGGCTGAAGGTGCTGGCCATCGCCACCGTGACCAACCTGGCCGAAGGCATGTCGGATGTCGCCTTGTCGCATGAGCAGACGCTGAAATACGCCGCCGTCGGCGCCGCGGACCTGACCCGGCTGGTGCCGGCTTATCTGCAACAACTCGCCCAGGTCCCCTCCCCCTCCTGATACCGTCCCCTTGACAACCGACACCATGAACCATCCGATCCGCAATGCCGGGATGCCGCTGGACCTGTCCCTGCTCGAAGCGATCCGCGTGAACCAGAACGCGGTGGCGCGGCGCGTCCAGTCCCTCAATGCCCGGCGCTCGCAGAAAAAGGAATACCAGGCCGCCTGGCTGGTGCGCGCCATCGAATGCATGGATCTGACCACCTTGTCCGGCGACGACACGCCGGGACGGGTGGCCCGCCTGTGCGCCAAGGCGCGCCAGCCGCTGCGCGCCGACCTGCTGGCCGCACTGGGCCTGGATTCGCTGCGCACCGGCGCGGTCTGCGTCTACCACGAGATGGTGGCACCGGCAGTGGCGGCGCTCAAGGGGCACGACATTCCAGTGGCCGCGGTATCGACCGGATTCCCGGCCGGCTTGACCAGCATGGAGACCCGCTTGCGCGAGATCGAGTTGTCGGTGCAGGCCGGTGCGCGCGAGATCGACATCGTGATCGGCCGGCGCCATGTGCTGACGCGTGACTGGACGGCCCTGTACGCAGAAATGCAGGCCTTTCGTGCGGCTTGCGGCGAGGCCCATGTCAAGGCCATCCTGGCCACCGGCGAGTTGCAGACGCTGGACAACGTCGCGCGCGCATCCTGGGTCTGCATGATGGCCGGTGCCGATTTCATCAAGACCTCCACCGGCAAGGAGAGCGTCAATGCCACGCTGGACGTCTCGCTCGTCATGGTGCGCGCGATCCGCGACTACCTGGCACTGACCGGCCGGCAGGTCGGCTACAAGCCGGCCGGTGGCATCTCGAGTGCGCGCGCAGCGCTGCAATACCTGACGCTGATGAAGGAAGAACTCGGCGACGCCTGGCTCACGCCGGCGCTATTTCGCTTCGGCGCCTCCAGCCTGCTGACCGACGTCGAACGCCAGATCGAACACTTCGTGACCGGTCGTTATTCCGCTGCCCACCGGCATGCGATGCCCTGAGTCCCCTTATTCCTGCCGACCACCATGCCCACCATCCCTGAACTCCTGACCACCATGGAATACGGCCCTTCCCCAGAGTCCGCCGACGCCGCCTTGCAGTGGCTGGCCGCACAGCGCAAGCGCTTCGGCCTGTACATCAACGGGCAATGGACTGCCGGCAGCTCGCACTTCGACACCTGCAACCCCGCCACCGGCGCGCTGCTGGCCAAGGTCACGCAAGCCAGCCGCAAGGACGTGGACGCGGCGGTGGAGGCCGCAACCCAAGCCCTCGCGCCCTGGCGCAAGCTCGGCGGTCACGGCCGGGCCCGTCACCTGTATGCCCTGGCGCGCGCACTGCAGAAACACAGCCGGCTGTTCGCGGTGCTCGAATGCCTGGACAACGGCAAGCCGATCCGCGAAACCCGCGACATCGACATTCCGCTGGCGATCCGCCACTTCTATCACCATGCCGGCTGGGCCCAGCTGCTGGAGAGCGAGTTCGCCGGCCACCGCGGCGTGGGAGTCGTCGGGCAGATCGTGCCATGGAACTTCCCTCTGCTGATGCTGGCCTGGAAGATCGCACCGGCACTGGCCTGCGGCAATACCGTGGTGTTCAAGCCGGCAGAGTTCACACCGCTGACCGCCTTGTTGTTCGCCCATGTCTGCGCCGAGGTCGGCTTGCCAAGTGGCGTGGTCAACATCGTCACCGGCGACGGCGCCACCGGGCAGCACATCGTCACGCACCCGGGCATCGCCAAGATCGCGTTTACCGGTTCGACCGAAGTGGGCCGTGCCATCCGCGAGGCCACCGCCGGCAGCGGCAAGAAGATCAGCCTGGAACTCGGCGGCAAGTCGCCGACCATCGTGTTCGCCGACGCCGACCTCGACAGCGCAGTCGAAGGTGTGGTCGACAGCATCTGGTTCAACCAGGGCCAGGTCTGCTGCGCCGGCTCGCGCCTGCTGGTGCAGGAAGGCATTCAGGCCCGCTTCCTGGACAAGCTGCGCCAGCGCATGGCCACGATCCGTGTCGGCGACCCGCTGGACAAGTCGACCGACATGGGCGCGCTGATCGACCCCCGCCAACGCGAGCGGGTCGAACGTTATGTGACGCTCGCGCGGGCGGACGGCGCCAGCATCTGGCAGGCCGTTGCCGACATGCCGGCACAGGGTTGCTTTTATCCACCGACGCTGATCACCGACATCGGCAGCGCCAGTGTGGCGGTGCAGGAGGAGATCTTCGGCCCGGTGCTGGTGTGCATGTCCTTTCGCACGCCGGCCGAGGCGGTCGAGCTGGCCAACAACACCGTCTTCGGGTTGGCAGCGAGCATCTGGAGCGAGTCGATCAGCCTGGCGCTGGATATCGCGCCCAGGCTCAAGGCGGGTGTGGTGTGGATCAATACCACCAACCAGTTCGACGCCAGCTGCGGTTTCGGCGGCTACCGCGAATCCGGTTTCGGTCGTGAAGGCGGACGCGAAGGCCTGCTCGAATACCTGGTGCCGCGGGAGGACGACGAGCGGCCGGCGCAGCCCAAGGTTTCGCGCGCATCCCGGCTGCTGGCCGCCGCACCGGAGATCGACCGTACCGCCAAGCTTTATGTCGGCGGCAAGCAGGTGCGGCCGGACGGCGGCTACAGCCGGCCACTCACCCTCAATGGCAAGCTGGTGGCGGTGATGCCGGAAGGCAACCGCAAGGACATCCGCAACGCGGTCGAGGCTGCGCGCAAGGCGCTCGGCTGGGAACGCAGCAGCGCGCATGGGCGCGCCCAGGTGCTGTATTACCTGGCGGAGAACCTGCAGGCGCAACGCAACCGTTTCGTGCAGACCTTGTCGCTGGTGCAAACCGGCCAACAGGCGGCGGACGAGTTCGACGCCAGCATCGAGACACTGTTCTATTACGCTGCCTGGGCCGACAAGTACGACGGCCAGGTCCACCAGCCGCCGATGCACGGCATCGTGACCGCCCTGCACGAGGCGCTGGGCGTGATCGGCATCGTCTGTCCGGATGAGGCGCCGCTGCTGGGACTGATCGCGCTGGTGGCACCGGCCATCGCGCTGGGCAACCGGGTGGTGGTCCTGCCGTCGAGCGCCTTGCCGGTGCTGGCCACCGACCTGTACCAGGTGCTGGACACCTCCGACCTGCCCGATGGCGTGGTCAACATCGTGACCAGCGCCGGCAAGGAACTGGCCGCGGTGCTGGCCGGCCATGGCGACGTGGACGCGATCTGGCGCCACGACGGCGATGCCGAAGGTTGCGCCGAGGTCGAGCGGCTGTCGGCTTCCAATCTCAAGCGCAGCTGGGTCAGCGGCAGCCGGGGCCGCTTGTGGCACAAGGCCGGCCAGGGCCGTGGCCAGGAATTCCTGCGCCAGGCCAGCCAGGTCAAGAACGTCTGGGTGCCTTACGGCGTCTGAGGGCCGCGGCCGGCAGGATCGCGGCTGCGGTCGGCGAAGGCCTTGTAGGCGCGCTCGAAGTTCACCTGGACCTTGATCTTCTCGGCATTGACCGGCGCGCGCACCGCATACCGCGACTCGCGCGCATCGCGGTACACATACTGTGCCAGCGGCATGCCGCCGGCCGAGACGACGCTGACCACCTGCGCCTCGTGGGCGCGCCCGCCACGTGCGACGACCACCGCCTTCTCGCCATTGACCAGTTGCACATACGTGCCAGGCGGATAAAAACCCACCGCAGTGGCCAGCGCCGATGCCAGCACCGGCGCATCGCCCGCGGCATCGATCACCATCGACTTGGCCGCCCCCAGCGGCGACATCGCCAGCCGGGTCTTGCGCGCCGCCAGCTTGGCGACAAAGATGTCGGCCACCCGCAGCAGATGCCGCGCCTGCAGATTGGCGGCCACGCCGGGCAAGGCGTCCGGCTCATGGTGCCAAAGCACCATGTCGAGCAGATCGCCGTCGTCCATACCCCGCATGCGCAGCATCTCGACGCTGAGCTGCGGATGTTCACGGATCAGCGTGCGCTGGCTGTCGTTCGGAACGCCGACCTGCGTCGACAAGCGGTCCTGCGCACGCGCCATGCCGATGTTCATCAGCAACGCAGCGCGAAACAGCGAACGGCGCATCCCCCGCGCCATGCCGACTTTTTGGGCGGTGAGTTCACACACCACCGCCGACAACAAGGCATGGGTGGCGCAATAACCCAGTGCCGGTTCGGCCAGCGCCTGGAACAACACGAACAGGCACTGGTCCGGTTCGTCGGCCAGCATCGACAGCGCCTTGCCATGCAGGGCGTCGATCTGGTCGGACAGGTTTTCGGCACCATGGCCCTGGTACAACAACACCTGCAGCCGCTCGCGCAGGTCGAGCCAGCCACCGATCGGATCTTCCGGCTCGTCCCGGTAGTCCAGCTCGTTGATCTCGCCGGGCATCGTCAATCGGGCAATCTCGTCGGCGCTGCTGCCATCGCGCAGCATCGCCTGCAACCTGCGCTCATACCCACGGGTCCAGGCCAGCGCGTCGCTCTCGGTCATCGACGCATCATGGGCCACCAGCATCTCGCGGTGTTGCTCCGAGGTCAAGGCGTGGCCCCGGCGCAGCAGCAGTTTGCCGGTCTTGTCCCACAGATCGACCGGGATCGTTTTGCCGATCTCGAGCAGGTCGACGGGAACGGGCACATATTGCATCGGGTCGTGGCTCCGGGTGAATTGCTCCCGATCATATTTCAAAGGCGCGGCCGTGCAGCGGCGCCGATCGGCGCTTGTTCTCACCCACAGCGTGGCCGCAGCGCCGGCAGCCGGATCACATCGACACTGGCGACGGCGCCCGGAATCAGGGCCGGGTGGCTTCGAAGGCCGGTACCCGTGCCTCGAAGCCTGCCAGCCATTGCACCAGCACCGGGTGGGTGGCGCGCCAGGCGCCCTCGAAACGCAGATCCAGATACCCGAGCGCCGAGGCCAGTGCGATCTCGCCGACATGCGGCAGGTCGTGCAGTTGCTTCGGCAGATCGGCGGTCATTGCGGCCAGCGCCCGCACCACCTTGTCCTGCTGATACGCCATCCAGTTCGCATCCTGGCCGGCCTGCGGGCGATAACGCTTCTCGTAGACCTGCAGCAAGGCCGCATCCATCAGCCCGTCCGCCAAGGCCTGCTGGATCAGCACCGGAAAGCGCGCGGCGCCGGTCGGTATCAAAATGCCCCGGCCGTCCAGGTGGTCGAGGTATTCGATGATCACCCGCGAGTCGTAGATCGCAACGCCATCGTCACGCAACAGCACCGGAATCTTGCCCAGCGGGTTTTGCTGGCGCAGCTTGTCGCCGGCGTCGTTGGTGTCTGCCGGCACCACCTGCACCTGCGGCAGCAGCCCGATCACGTCCAGGGCGATCTTGACCTTGCGTCCGAATGGTGATGCCGGTGATGAGCGAAGCGTGTACATGGTGTATTGGTCCGTGAAAAAGCCATGATGCTAGCGCAGTGCGCCGCATCCGTCCGGTCGACTGCGGATGCGGCGACAGCAGTTCACCATGGCAGTTCCGTGCCGTCGTAGTTGAAGAAGTGCCCGCTGTGCTCCATCGTCAGCCGGTCGAACAAGTGCTGCTGGCCCGCCACCGAGGCCTCGACCGTCACCGGTGCGCTTTGTCCACCCATGCGGGTCTGCACCCAGCCAGGATGCAGCGTGACCACGATCACATCGCGCGGCTTGAGATCGTTCGCGACATTGCGGGCGATCATGTTCAGCGCGGTCTTGCTCAAGCGGTATTCATAGTGATCGCCGGTGTGGTTGTTGCCGATCGATCCCATTTGACTGGATTGGAAGGCGACCAGCTTGCGCTGCGACAAGGTGATGTTGTAGATCAAGGCCTCCACCAGCTTCAGAGGCGCCAGTGCGTTGATACGGATCAGGTCGAGCACCCCGTCGACATGGATGTTGCCCAGCGACTGCCCGGCCTCGCCACGCGCACCGGCGTTGGCCAGCACCAGGTCGATCGGGGTATCCGCGAGCGCCGCCTTCAACCGGGCCGGCGCGTCCGGCTCGTTCGCGTCGTATGGCAACACCGTGAACTTGCCGGGGTAGGCATGCGCCAGGCGCTTGAGTTCATCTGCCGACTCGGGATCGCGTGCGGTTGCGAACACCTCGATGCCGCGCTTCGCAAACGCCTGCGCATGTCCCAGGCCGATGCCCCGGTTCGCGCCAGTAATCAAAACGTTCTTCATGGTTCAGGCCTTTCGCTTCGAATGACAGGTGGGGCGCGCCTTCTACGGCAGCCAATAGGCCGGCTGTTCGCCGCGTCCAGACCGGTCGATTGTCGCCGTCCAAGGCAGGCGGCGTAAGCCCACAAGCGGACAGGGCTACCGAGTGGGGAACCATGGCATTCGTTGCAAATGGTTTCGGCATCGGTTTCGGTATCGGCAACGCATGCCTGGTTGGGCGGCTGGCGAGGTACACCGGGCCAATCTGCCGAAGGACAGGACAAACCAAGGCTTGAAGTGACAATCGGGGTATGAACTGCACACACAAACCATGAAATCTCAGATCGATCATTTGGTGGTCGTCGCAAAGACACTCGACCTCGGCGTGCAATGGTGCGAGTCGACATTTGGCATCACACCGGGCCCTGGCGGGGAACATGCGCAGTTCGGTACCCACAACCGCTTGTTCAAGATCGCCACACCAGGCCATCCGCTGGCATATCTGGAAATCATTGCGGTCAATGCCGGCGCGGCGAATCGACTGGTTGCGCCGGCCAAACGCTGGTTCGACCTGGACGATGATGCGCTGCAAGCGGCCGTCGCCGCCGAGCCGCGACTTGTCCACTTTGTCGTCAGTACGGACGATATCCAGGCCGGCCGTGCCGCCTTGCGCGCGCTCGACATCGAGCGTGGTCCAGCGGTCCAGGCCAGCCGGCATTCGCGTCGCGGGCTGCTGCAATGGCAGATCACCGTACGGGCGGACGGGCAGCGATTGTTCGACGGCGCGCTTCCCAGCCTGATTCAATGGGGCAAGCCGGGCGACGCCGATCCCCTTCGCCTGCACCCGAGGAACAGCCTGCCGCGCTCTGGCGTATCGCTGCAGAACATGACCGTCACGCACCCGTCGGCCGACAAACTGCGATTGGCCTATGAGGCCATCGGCCTTGACGGCATCGGCATCGAATCCGGCCCGGCGAACATCAAGGCGACCTTGCAGTCGCCGCGCGGCCTGGTCGAGCTGACAAGCAATGGGGTGTAGTTGATCCAGCGCGTGGGTCATCGTTGGTCTTTGTCTGGGGCCGGCGTCGCCCCGGCACCCGGCGGGGTCATAATTCGGGCAACGCGACGAGTCGGCGCAACAGATTCTTGTCGCTACCGCGCACGCACGATGCAGTCCGACCAGGTCGATCGACCTTGCGGCCAATGCAGCGGCGCCAGTCGCATGAGACCATGTCGGAGTAGCAACAGGAGTCAG
Organism: Burkholderiaceae bacterium; assembly: GCA_041622095.1. Taxonomy (GTDB): domain Bacteria; phylum Pseudomonadota; class Gammaproteobacteria; order Burkholderiales; family Burkholderiaceae_C; genus CAISIP01. Next base: position 9,329 of record JBFJZP010000023.1, read on the forward strand.
GCAGCGTCTTGATCAATTCAGCAGCCATCGTCGGAGTGGTGACCCTGATCGCACTACTTGTCTTCTTCTGGAAGCGAAGTGGGATCGGTTCCGGCCGCGCGTTCGGCAATCGCATCGCAGCGCACCTCGGAATTCCGAAAAGCCTGTTTCACTCGATCCTGGCCCACGGCGCCAAAGGCTCGCCCCGTGCGTTATTGGCATCTCTCGAGAAGTCGACACCGAACCTGGACCAGGCAAGCAGAGAGCTTGCCCCTGCCCTGTCCCGAGGAATCGAGCGCCTGGAGGCACACTTTGGGCCGCAGGAGATGGTTGACATGGCAAAACCTGTTGTTGCCAGGCTCCTGTCAGAGACGGAGCAGGCGCAGAAACTTCCGAAATCCCAGCGCCGCGACGCCTGACCACGCGGCATGGACTGGCCAGCAAGCGAAAGATGCAGGCTGGCCAGTCGATTCTTTGCCAATGCGTTGATGACCTGGCCGTTGCCTATCTCGCAGGCACACGCTGCGATACCAGCACTGGCGCCACATGCGAGAGTTGTGCAGTGGGTTATCAACAGGGTAGACCACAGCTGCAGTGAATAAATCGCCCGTGTGCCATGCCCGGCCAGCTATTCGTACGCACCCAGGCCGGCTTTTGATGGCATGGAGTTCGACCTGGACCTCGTCAAGCCGCAGGCCCGCCATTGAGTGCACTCAACCCGGGTCCTGCGCACCGGCGGATAAACGATGGGATGCGCATACATCGGCGCGGTTGCCGTGATGAAGGAGGTTACGCGTGGAAGACTCGCACCCGTCGACGCTGATCGACAGCGCACGGGCCTATGCGGAACGCGGCTGGTCCGTTATTCCGATGCAGCCACACGGAAAGCGCCCGATCATCGCCTGGCGTGAATTCCAGCAGCGCATCGCGGAGGTCGAGGAGATCGCGCAATGGTTCAAGCGCTGGCCGGACGCGAACCTGGGCATCGTCACCGGGCGCATATCGGGGCTCGTCGTCATCGACATCGACACCCGCCACGGCGGCCCGCAGAGCCTGGCGGCCGCCGAAGCCCGGTATGGCGCACTTGCGGCAACGATGGAGGTGGCCACCGGCGGTGGCGGACGCCATCTGTATTACGCGCACCCCGGCGCACCGATGGCCAATCGGGTCGCGATGTTGCCCGGCATCGATCTGCGCGGCGACGGTGGCTGCGCGGTGGCGCCGCCCTCGGTGCATCCAAGCGGCCGTCGCTACACCTGGGTTGCCGGCCGCGGACCGGGCGAACTGGCGCCGGCTCCCATGCCGGTGCACTTCGGTGGCGCACGCGGCGCCGCCCGGCCGCCCGGCCACCCACGCCGCCACTGGCGCCGGCTGGTGCGGGAGAACATTGGCAAAGGCACACGCAACAACACCATTGCATCGCTCTGCGGTTACCTGATGCATCGTGGTGTCGATACCGACGTCGTCGCCGAATTGATGCTGGCGTGGAATCGCGATCACTGTCGCCCGCCACTGCCGGACGCAGAGGTCGTCCAAGTGGTGGAGAGCATCGGACGGCTGCACGGCGGCGAGGACGGAACCACGCTATGACACCCGGTGCGCTGCTGACCGACTTCTACCAGCTGACCATGCTCGACGCCTACCTGCGCGAGGACATGCATGCCCCGGCCGTGTTCGAATTGTTCGTGCGCCGGCTGCCGCCACGGCGCAACTACCTGGTCGCCGCCGGCCTGGAGCAGGCACTCGACTTCCTGGAGCAGATGGCGTTCGGCGACGCGGAAATCGACTGGCTCGAACGCCAGGGCGGGTTCTCGCGGCAGTTGCTCGCGTACCTGCGCGGCTGGCGCTTCGAGGGCGAGGTACACGCGATGCCGGAGGGAACACCCTTTTTCGCCAACGAGCCGCTGCTGCGGGTTACGGCACCGCTGCCGCAGGCACAGTTCGTGGAGAGCCGCCTGCTCAACATCCTGCACTTCCAGACGCTGATCGCATCGAAAGCCTCGCGCATCGTGTGCGCCGCGCACGGCCGACTGCTGGTGGACTTCGGCATGCGCCGGGCGCACGGCGCCGAAGCAGCATTGTTTGCCGCCCGCGCCGCCTACCTCGCCGGCTTTGACGGAACCGCCACCGCACTCGCCGCAAAGGAATTTGACATCCCGGTATACGGAACGATGGCACATGCGTTCGTGCAGGCACACGCCAGCGAGTCCGCCGCATTCGAGGCCTTCGCACGCGCGCGCCCGGAAAACCCGGTGCTGCTGGTGGACACCTACGACACCGAGGCCGCGGTGGCCCGCCTGCCGGCGTTGGCCCGGCGCCTGGCGGCCGATGGCATACGGCTCGGCGGCGTACGGCTGGACAGCGGCGACCTGGCCGCGCATGCGCACGCCGTGCGTCGCCTGCTGGACGAAGCGGAACTGCAACATGTCAGGATCATTGCCAGCGGAAATCTCGACGAGTACCGTGTCGCACAGCTGCTCGCCGACCAGGCCCCGATCGATGGTTTCGGCATCGGCACCGCACTCGACACCTCGGCCGACGAGCCGGCCATCGACGCGGTGTACAAGCTGCAGGCCTATGCCGGCGAGCCGCGCCGCAAGCGCTCCGAAGGCAAGGCGACCTGGCCGGGGGCCAAGCAGGTCGCGCGCCGGCTCGGTGCCGACGGATGCCTGCAACACGACACCGTGCAACTCGACGACGAATCCTCGCCGCCGGGCGCCACGCTGCTGCTGCATCCGGTGATGCGGGGCGGACGGCGGCTCGCGCCGTCGCCTGGTCTCGACGCGGTGCGGGAACACCACGCCACCCAGATGCATACCTTGACCCAGGCGTTGCGCGACCCGGCGCCGGCACGGCAACCGTTCGAAGCGGAAATATCAGCCCGCCTGCAGGCGCTGGCCCGGCAACTCGACGCGGCGTCGGAACGACCATGAGGGCCACTGCCGGCGCAAGCCGCGTGGCGCCAAGGAACGCAGCTCAGAGCCTGCTCCCGTCGATCGGACCATCCATACGCGTTGCAGCCGGCCATCCCGCATTGCCCTTGCGTTTGCTCAACCCGCGCGACACCGTACTGCATAACATCGGCATCAAAGAATGCATGCCGGTTCGCGCACATGACCAGAGGCATGCCCACTCGTCAGCCGCAACAGGAACCCCTCATGCAACGACTCGACCTGACTCCCACGCACCGAGCCCGTTACAACAGGCTGGGTGCGCTGACGATAGGCGCGTCCGGGCAGGAGGTCTTGCTGGGCTTGACTCGGCAGGAATCTGAATACATGGCGCGATGCAACGCTGCGCCGCCGGAATCCCTGACGGAAAAGGAACAGTTGCGATTCGCCGAACTGCTCGTGCGGCATGAGAAGGCACGGCTTCGCGGAGCGGACTTCGACGCGGGTGGCAAGAACGAATCAAGACAGGGCTGAGGCGCGGTTGGCGGGCCAGCGCGGGAACCGGGGTCGCCGACACTGCAGCAGACGCCCGGCTCGCATCACAGGTCGACCACCATCTGCGCCATCCACGGCCCCGCAGGCCATGACCCGGAACCTGCGCGCGCCAGGCAGAAAAGGGACCGCAAGGCAATCGGGTGGCCGGCAAACCGGCCACCCGACTCCACTCCTCCCTGCTCTCCTCGTCTGCGCGATTGATGGACAGCAGGGATTCAGGCTATCTGGGCAGGCTGCATTCCGAATTGCGAATCCTCAACCACCGCTCACGCGGATATGGTTAACTTGCACGAACCGTAAGCGAGGCATTCGTCACACCATGCAAACGACCGTCCTACATGCATCGGCATCGATCCGTGTATGGCAAACGCGATACCGATGGCGCAAACGATCCCACGGTCTGACGCGTGGCCGCCACTGGCTATCGCCGCCGCATGGCGCCTGCCGCCATCGACGGATCAGGCTGTCGCATCCCGAGCCGGGTCGGTTCGGTGCGCAGG
>JBFJZP010000024.1:0-13187 GCA_041622095.1 Burkholderiaceae bacterium
ACATGGCCAAGGCGATCTCGAATTTCACGGTCGCCCAGACCGGATACCAGGCTGCGTTACAGTCCTACGCACAGATCCAACGTTTGTCGCTCTTCAATTACATCAATTGACATGGCCCCCTCGTCCTTGGGACAACTGATCCTGGGTTACCAGCTGATCTGGAACAAGTCGCGCCAGCCGGCGGCGATGCAGTTGTTCATGACGCCGCTCGAAGGCGTGCAGGTGGAAGCAGCCCACTTCCTGCGGGCGATGGAACAGATCTGGTCGGCACAAAGTCCGATCCTGGTGTTGACACCCAGCGATGCCCGGCTGCTGGCCGGACTGCTGGAACACTGCAAACCCGACGGCCCGTGGCTGTCGGTGCAACAGGCGCTGGTGTCGGCGCCGCAAGTCGTCGATCTGCTGCAAAAGGCACGGCAACGCGGCGTGCAACTGTTGTGGCGCGGTGCGCCGGGCGAACGGCCCGATGCCACGCTCGCGCCCTTGTTCGCCCGCACCATCATCGCGTTGACGCCGGCGGAGACCCTGGCCGGCGCCCATGTGACGCTGAATCAGAACCGGGAGCAGCCCAGTGCCAGCAATCCGGTGTTGCCGGGGCAGATCGTCGAGGCGGTCCCCAGCCGCTTGATGGCCGGGCATTGCCTGGACCATAGCGGTGCCTGGGGTATTGCCGGCTGGCCGACCGACGATGTGCTGCTGTCGCACAAGCACCAGCCGATCCAGCCCAGCCATCGCGCCATCGTCAGGCTGGTGCGCGAGACCGACGAGGACGTCGCGCTCGACCTGCTCGAACACACGCTGGCAGAAGAACCGCTGCTCGCCTACCGCTTTCTGCGCTACACCAACTCCGCCGCGCTCGGGCTGCGCAAGGAAGTCGAAAGCCTGCGCCACGGCCTGATGCTGCTGGGCCTGAAACGTTTCAGGCAATGGTTGACGGAGCAGATGCCGCTGGCCAACGACGAGGCCGACATGGAGCCGGTGCGCAGCGCCATCGTCATGCGCGCGCACCTGATGGAGCACCTGCTTGACGCCGGTGACGAGGACACGCTGCGCCGCGAGGTGTTCCTGACCGGCATCCTGTCGCAGGTCGACGGACTGCTGGGCGAACCCTTGCGCGATGCGCTGCACCGCCTGCCGCTGCCGGAACGCGTGAACAGCGCGATCCTGGGCCGCAGCGGGCCTTATGCGCCATTCCTGGAACTGGCCAGCGCGTTCGAATACCCTGGCATGGACGCGGTGCCGGCCTTGTGCAAGGCGACCGAGCTGCACCTGGACGATGTCAACCGCACGATGTTGCGGGTGATGGCACAACTGCAGAAATAAGCTGCTGGAGCTGGCGCGCTCAGAGTTGCGCGGCAGGCTCGGTCAGCGTCGCACAGTGTGCGCCGCCGCCGACCCAGTTGGCGTTGATCGCGTCGATGAACTGCAGCTTGCGACCCGCAAAGGCGGCGGCGTAGATGTCATGCACCTGCTGCTGGCGTTCGGGCGGCGTGCCATGCGCGACATAGTCGGGCAGCAGCACCAGGTCGTTCGCCAGCACATGGTTGAGATAGCTGCAGGTGGCGACCTGGATCACGGTGTCGCCTTCGCGCCGCCCCTCGCGCGCAGGAAACTGCGCGGCACTCCATTGCTCGGAATAGTCGGTGTTCGCATCGGCCGACAACACCACGGCGCGTTCGACCATGCGCGGCAACGGCACCTTGAGCACCCGCAGCGGCCGGCCGCGGACGTCGGTGCTGGCCGACAGGATCTCGAAGTTCGCCTGCATGCGCTGCAGGTTGATGCGCGCCACCGGGTGGCTGGCCGCTTCCCGCGCGTCGACCCAGGCCAGCAACACGGTGCGGGCATCGGCAAAACGCACGAACTCGTCGGTATGACCGCCGGTGCCCCAGCCGACATAGGCACCGGTGATGGTGCCACGGTGCAAGGGGTCATGGGCCAGCCCTGCCGGCAACCAGATCACCTTGCGGATGCCGGGCAGGCGCAGCATCTCGCGCTCCATCGCGGCACGCCCGATCCCGGGGTTGCGGCTGTTCCAGAGATCGGCATTGGCGATCAGCAAGCCCTGGCCATTGACCTCGACCCCACCACCCTCGATCGCCAGCGACGAGCGGAAACTTGTCAGGCCCAGCTTGTCGCCGAAGCGCCGGTCCAGTTCGCCAGCGTCCAGGCTGTTGGCACCCGCGCAGGACTCCGGGCGCGGCTGGCGACCCTTGAACGTGCGCCGGCACCAGTTGGACCAGCCGTAATACGTCCAGCGGAAATCGACAACAAACGGCCGACGGCGCCCGTCGAGACCAAAAACCGCCGCATCCCGCACGAAGTACGGCGCGTGTGCATCCTGGACAAAACCTACCCGCGCAGCGTCGAGTCCGTTGCGCTGCAACAGCTGGCGCGCCCGGTTTTCCGCGTCGCCATCACGCACCAGCATGCGGATCGGCACATGCGGCCACAAGGCCTTGGCCAGGTCGGCAGTGAAAACCTCGTGGCCGGCGTCGTAACCGAGCCAGATGGCGGCCACCGGGTCGAAGTCGGCGGTGATCCGGGCGCCGGGCGCCAGCAGCGCATCGCCGCGCGCCCAGGATGGCAACAGGGCACCGGCAGCACAGGCCATGGCGGCGCCGAAGATGGCGCGGCGGCGTCGCCGGTCGACGGGGGGTATGGGGGCCATCCGCGCAGTATCACCATCTTCGCCCTCGCGTGCATCGGCGCCCGGCAAACCAACACACACCGTGGTGCCAGGCGGCACGCGGCACCGGCCGATGCCAGGCGGCGCCGGTCCCGGAGCGCCGGCAAATGCCTAGTGGTTGCCGCCGGCGTAATCCAGGAACTTCTCGGGGCTGATGCGCAGCGCGGCGCCGGTCGGGCAGGCGCGCACGCAGGCAGGGCCGGACTTGAGGTCCTTGCACATGTCGCACTTCACCGCCTTCTTGACCTGGTTGCCCTTGTCCTTGCCGGCCACCGCGACCTTGGGTGCGCTGACACCCGGCTCGCGTCCGACACCGGTCAGCAGCCAGGCCCACAAGCTGTTGATGCCGCGTTTCTCGGCCAGCGGGGCCATCTGGATCACGCCATAGGGGCAGTTCTTCTCGCAGTTGCCGCAGCCGATGCAGGCGTCGGTGATGTAGACCTCGCCGCCGGGCGAGCGGTGGATCGCGTCCGGCGGGCAGTCCTTCATGCAGTGCGGGTGCTCGCAATGCCGGCAGGAGGTCGGCACATGCAGGTTGTCAAAGGTCGGGCCGGCCTCGCGGTCGAGCCGCGAGGTGCCGAAATGGGTGTCGGCACATGCCTTCTCGCAGTTGTCGCAGCGGATACACAGCGACTCGTCGATCAGCAACACATCGGTCGCCTCGCCAACGCCTTGCTGCAGCAGGAAGGAAATCAGGTTGCCCGATTTCTGGTTCGACGCCATCGCCTCGTTGGCCTGCAGCCGTGCCATGTACTGGTCATCGAGGTCGGCGCGCATCGCGGTGTTGGACGCCAGCACCTCGGTGACATTGCTGGTCAGCAGCACGATCGCCTCGGTCGGCACCGCGGCTCGCACAGTGGCAGAACGCGGCGCATCGCGCATCAGCGCCATCTCGCCGACATAGTTGCCGGCCGACACATACGACAACACCACGTCGCGTCCGCCGATGGTGCGCGACACCATGACCGATCCCTTGCGGATCAGGTACAGGCCATCCGCCTTGTCGCCTTCGTTGAACAAGGCTTCGCCATTCTTGAACCGGCGAATCTTCGCGCCTTCGACCAGCCGGTTGAGCTGCTCCTCGCTGACGTCGGCCGCGACATACTTGCGCACCGCGCGGCGCAGCGCGACCTGGTCGAGTTCGCGCCGCACCGCATCGACCGAGGCGAGCACGCGCAACATGGTGCGACTCGGCGTCTCGAGCAGGATGCAGGGCTTGGCTGCACGCACCTTGGCGGAACGCCGGCGCCCGGAAATCAGCCCCATCTCGCCGAAGAAGTTGCCCTGTTCGAGCATGATCGCCTTGGCCTCCGGATCGGAATCCGAGCCCTTGACCCGGACCGTGCCGCGCACGATGCTGAAAAAGGAGTTCGAATAATCGTTGCGCCGGAAGATCACCTCGCCTTGCTTGGGCAGGCGGATCTCGCTCTCGAGCATCAGCTCGCGCAACTGCAAGGGGCTCAGGCTCTGCAGCCAGGGCATGCTCGAGCCCACCAGCGCCAGCACGCCATCGACATCGCGCAGTTCCGGATAGGCCTGCAGCACCGCGGCAAAACGCTTTTCCAGCAGAGGCTGGTCGGCCGGAACGACCACCCGCCCGCAGATCGACTCGATCGCCTCGTAACCCTGGTTCATCGCCTGCTTGATCAGCGGGTAACCCCCGAGCGCGCCCACCACGTACAGACCTGGCACCGAGGATTCGTAGGTCGGAGAGAGTTCGGGCAAGGCAGTCGGATCCTTGCTGCCGAAGCGGATGCCGAAACCCTCGACCAGCTTGCGTGGCGGGATCGCGCCGAGCCGGCCGATCACCCGATGGCACTCGATGACTTCCTCGCCTTGCGGAGTGCTGAGCACCACCTGCAAGCCGGGTTTGGCGACCTTGCCTTTCTGCGGCTTGGACAAGTCGGCCACCTGCACGATCATCGTCGCATTGACATTGGTCTGCTGCGCCGGGTCGGCCGTCTCCAATGCCTTGACCTGTTCGACGTTGGAGCTGTAGCGGCAGGCCAGCAGGTTCTCGCGAATCGCCGCCTCGATCGCGCTGAGGTTGCCCTCCTTGCAGCGGCTGAACTCCGCATTGCGGTTGAGCATGATGACCTGGTTGTCGTTCTGTGCCAGCGCCAGTGCGTTCTCGATGCCCGCATCGCCGGCGCCCACGACGACGATGGTCTCGCCACCATAAGCCCGCGGATCGTCGAGCTGGTATTGCACATTGGGCAGGTTCTCGCCCTCGACGCCGAGCGTGCGCAGATTGCCCTGCACGCCGATGCCCAGCACGATCTGTTCGGCGGCGATCAACTCGCCGGTCTCGATCGTGATCCAGAACGCGCCCTTCTCGCCGTCGATGGCGACGACACGGGAATTGTTCTGGATCACCGTGCCGCAGGCCAGGATCTCGTCGTCGAACCGGTTCAGGATGCTCTCGCGGGTACCGGCCTCGAAATGCAGCGGGCTGCGCAGGTCGAGGAAACCCGGCTCCGCCATCACATGCTTGCCCTTCTGGTACTTGTAGATCGTGTCCGACAAGTGCGGCTGCGCCTCGAGCAGGATATGCGACAGGCCGAGCTTGGCCGCGTGCGCGGCGGCCGACAGACCGGCCGGACCGGATCCGATGATGGCAACCGTGTAACGCTCTGTCATGCAGCCCCCTGTCAGCGATTCGCCAGCGGAACCGCCACCAGCGGCCGGAAGCTGCGCAGCCGGGCCTGGAACTGTTCCGGCCGGTAGGCCTCGTCATGGCGCAACACATCGCGGATCGATGCCAGGCCCTTGTTCAGTTGGGCGGCCGACTTCAGGTCGCCGAGCTTGTGCAATGTGTTGACCACGCTGCCCAGTGCCATCGCCGCCTGTTCCGCCCCGGCATAGTCGGGATACGCGCCGGCCAGCCCATCGTCGACCAGTGCCAGCGCCATGCCGCGCAACTGCTCGCGGCCCAGACCCCGCGTGGCGATCAACTGCGCCGCCTCGTCGGACAAGGCCTTGAGCGCGAGCGCGCGCTGGCGCATGTCGCCTTTGCCGGCAACCGCCTGGTTGAGTTCGACCACGGCACGCGAGAAACGCTGGCCCAGCGGCGGGTCGACCTGCGCCAGGATCAGGCGCAGCATCAACATGCCGGAGTCGTTGAGCCGCACCAGGCCCGGGCTGATGCTCTTGCCGAATGCGGTGTGCGGCTTCCAGCGGGTATCGGCCATCGGATGGTGGCAGGCATGGCAGTCGAACAAGGTCAGCTCCGGGAACGCGCCGTCGCGCCCGCGTACCGGGTCGAGCAGGATGTCGACCTGGGTGCTGACCGCCACCGCCTGGCCGATCGCCCAGATGCGCACGCCGTCGAAGTGGCCCTTGCGCCGGATGTAGTCGTCGTCGACCTTGAAATGCGCCGGCTGCAGGTTCGTGAAGGTGTCCATCTCGAAACTCATGCGCGGATGGCCGGCGGCCATGATGCGATGGCTGACGTATTTCTCGGACGAGCCGAAGTGGCAGGACAGGCACAATTTGGCGCGCGCCAGCGGTTGGTCCACCGGGTACAGGCCGTTGCGGATATTGCCCTGGTGCGTCGCGTCGGGTGCCACATGCGGCGCAATCCAGCGCTGCGCCGGGCCATGGCAGCCCTCGCAGCCGATGCCGTCGGCGACAGAGTGGGCCGCCGCCGGCCGGGGCGCGCTGGGCGCCGGATTGTGCGCATGGCAATCGACACATTCGCGCGACAGGTGCGCCGGTTGTGCCAGGCCGAGCTTGGCGGCAATGCTGCGCGACTCGGCGTTGGTCAGCAGTGCATAGGCGCGTGCATGTTTGTCCAGCCGCGACCAGACCACGTATTCGTTCTGCACCACTGGCGAGCCGTCCCAGCCGGCGATCGAGCCATGGCACAAGGAACTGGCGCAGGTCACCACACCCAGCGTCTGGTCACGCGCCTGGTCGGGCAGCGTCTGGGCACCGGCCCAGCCGGCACACAGGAGCAGCGCCATCGCCACGCGGCGCAGCAGGCGGGAAGCATAGGACATCGTCATGGCTTGGCCTTCTGGGTCTGCACCACGGTACCCGCGCCCGCTGGCGCGGAGGCGGCGGCGGCACGAGGTGGCGCCGGCAGGCCGACGTTGGAATAGGACGTGCCCGGCGTGTCGGTCACGGTCCAGACCGTGCCGTCCAGGCGCAGATACAGCTTCTGCATCTCGGGCAGCGTCAGGGGTCGCGAGCCGATCCGGCCGAACACCGCGATCTGTCCACCGGTCTCGTCCACCGCCCGATCCCGGTCCAGCCCCTTGGACAGCGACAAGGCCGGCGATCGGGTTTCGCGCCATGCAATCACCTGCGGCTTGGGCACCGGCGAGAAACCATAGAACTTGGGCTGGGTGTCGGGCGCGGTCAACTGCACCACCTTCAGTCCACCAGTGCCGTCGGCGACATAGGCGAACAACGAGGCGTTGGTCGAGCCCACCACCACGTCCTGCGCGTCGACCAGGCTGGTCGCCGGTGTCGGCCCCTGTTGCAGACGGGTCTCGACCCGCGGCTGGGTCGGTCGCTCGACGTCGACGACGACCAGCCCTTCCGCGCCGGCCGCCACATACGCATAGGTGCGTGCGACATACACCTTGCGTGCGTCGCGCAGCGGCACGACCGCGCCGACCACCTGCTTCGGGTTGCGCGGCAAGGTGACGTCGATCACCTCGAGTCCGTCGGCGGTGGTGACCCACAGGTAGCGGAACTGCAGCGCACTGGCACGGGCATCGCGCAGCGGCAAGGTGGCAACCCAGCGCGGCTTGAGCGGATCGTCGACGTCGACCACCGTCAGCCCGCCGCGGGTGGTGATGTACAGGTAGTGGCCACCGACGGTGATGTGGCGCGCGCCGTCGAGCACGCCTTTCTGTGCGCCCTCGCCGTTCCAGGTGATCGCGCGCTTGAGGAAGTTGTTGCGCGGCTCGCCGTCGGCCAGCGTGTCGACGTTGACGACGATCAGGCCTTCGCGGCTGTCGCTGATGAAGGCATAGTGGTAGATCGGATGGAACGCCTGCTCCTCGTTCGTCACCCGCATCAGCTCGCCCTGGTTGCGGGTCGGCGCGATCGGCTGGTTGGTCGGCAGCGCGACGCAGGTGGCGTTGCGGGACGCGACATGCGTGTCATGCCCCAAGGGCGAGAACGGCGCGGTGATGATCGGCTGCGAGATCCCCTTGTTGGCGATGCTGGCCACGTCGTAGACCCGCATGCCGCCGGCACCTTCGGCCACGAACAGGTACTCGCCACGGATCTGCACACATTGCGCCGCACCGCGGGTGCTGTGCGAATGCGATATCTGCAGCCGCGACTTGGCGTCCAGGTGCTGCTGGTACCAGTCCGGATACGCATACCGGTGCAGATAACTGCCGACCACCGCCTGCGGCTCCTCCCATTCGGTCACCTGCACCGCCTCGATGTCCTGTGTGCCGCCCAGCCAGGCCTTGAATCCGACGAGGTTCACGAAGTTGGTGCCCTGCAGCAGCAACTGGGCCATCGTGGCGTTGTTGTCGTTGGCGTTGTTGATGTGGCAGTCCGAGCAGGTCTTGGTCTCGGTCTTGCGCTCGGTATGCGGGTAATGCGGCGCGAATGCCTGCGACGAGAAACCGCTGGCCGCAATCGGCGGCTGCTGGACGTAGATGCGTTCGCGATTGCCGTTGGTCGACGACAGGACCAGCGCCGAACTCGAGCGCACCGGCGTGATCTTGCTGCCCTTGACACTGCCGGCGCGGCCGAGCTGGAACATGTCGTCGCGCGCAACCTGCGGGTTGTAGGTGGCGTAGTTGCGGGTCTCGCCACCTTCGTAGTGCAGCCGCTCGGACTTGGCGTTGGCCTGAATCGGCAAATGGCAACCGGCGCAGCTGGTGGTCCAGGACAGGTGGCAGGTGTAGCAGGCGACCTTGTCGTCGTCATGCGCATAACTCTGGCCGGCGCCGGCGGTGCCCCAGCTGCCGTCCTGGCCGGCCTTGCCGGCGAGCATGAGTTTGGCGCGCGCCGCCTTCTCGTTGTAGGCCGGGCTGCCCGCGGTGACCGTGTCCTTGACCAGCGACATCTCCCATTCGAGTTTCGGGTCCACCGCGGAGCGCTGGTACAACTTGTCGCCGCGCCACTCGAAGCGGCGCCGGCCGTCCTGGGTCCGCAGCAACTTCATGTCCATGCCACCGGGTTTGGCCGCCGGCCCGGACGTGAACAGCGTCGGGTATTTCTTCGCGCTGCCATGGCAGTCCTTGCAGTCGATCTCGATCGCCGCGGCAACCTCGCCATAGATATGGCCATTGCCGTGTGCGTCCTGCGCGAAATGGCAGTCGACACATTGCATGCCGACGTCCAGGTGCACCGACGTCAGGTGCACCGCTTTCTTGAACTTGTCCGGGTCGTCATCGGACACCGGCTGGTTGTTCTTGTCGACCAGCGTGCCCTTGCGGTCGCGCTTGAAGATCTGGCGGAAGTTCCAGCCGTGGCCGTGGTAGTCGGCAAACTGGCCGTCCTTGAGTTTCGGATTGAGTTCGGAAACCCGCTTCGAGAATTCCGGATCGCCCCACAAGCCGCGGGTGGCCGCCTCTTCCGGATTGCGGTCCAGTATCTTGCGCGCCTCTTCCGGGGTCGGGTACTTCTGCTTCTTCGGCCACATGAACGGCGCATCGGATTCGTAGTCCCACATCGTCGTGCCGTAGAACGAGTTGACGAAGATGTTGGGCTGGTGCATGTGGCACACCATGCATTGCGAGGACGGAATCGCCCGCGTGAACTGGTGGCTGATCGGATGGCCGGAGCGGTCCTTCGGGATGCTCGGGTCGGAGGTCACCGACTTGCCTTCATGGCCGTATTTCGCATACGGACCGGAGTGCAGCGGATCGCGGTCGTTCGCATACGGCGTGTGGCAGGCGGTGCAGCCCGACGAGCGGTAGTCGCCCGGCTGCTCGTTCGTGCCCAGGAACCACAGGTGCGGGTCGTTGAGCCGGGTCTTGGTGATGTTGATCAGAGGCACCGCAATCCGACTGCCGGTACCCGGCCCGCGATTGGACTGGCGGATGTCGGGACGGCCGGGCTCGTCGAGTCGCTGGATCAGGCCGGTCACGTTCGGCAGGCCGATCTCGGGAAAGATCGAGTTGATGACCTTGCCGCCGCGCTCGAACACCCGGAACACGTCGGCCGGTGGCACCGTCTCCCAGGCCGGCAACGGTGCCAGGCTGTCCAGGATACCCATGGCCTGCATGTGCTTGTCGACCGGCCGCGGGTTCTTGATCGTCGCCGGTTCACTCTGCGCGGTATAGGACTCACCCAGGATGTAGCGCTTGTACGGCAGGATGCCGTTGTTGTAGGCCGCCCCACCCCACAACATCGCGCTGGTCGCCATCAGGCTGCGCTCGCTGGCCTGCACGATCGGCAGGTGGCAGGCGCCACAGGACTCGCGCGCGACCCGCAGGTCGCCGGGGTTCATGAAACGGATGAACTGCGGGCTCTCGCGATTGAGCCGGGCATAACTGCCCTGCGGGTTGGCAGCGGAACTCCAGCGGGCCAGGTCACGCGGCAACACATGGGCTTTTTCCATGGCCGCGACAAAGACCTTGTCGTCGCGCTGGCTGTTGGCCGGCCGCTGCACCGCCGCGTCGCCGCCATGGCAGTCGGTACAGCCCAGCACCACGCCCGGATTGGCATGCATGCTGCGGTGATCCGGCGGCGCCGCGGCCGGGCCGGTGCCTGGTGCCGCATAACGGTGGCAACCCTCGCAACCGGCCGACTTGGCCAGCGCCTGGGCCTCGGTCTGGCGCGCCGGCGCCGGTGGCGCGCTCGGGCCATCCGCCACCGCGATCCGGGCCGGGCCGGAATCGGAAAACGCGATGGTCGGCGGCCAGACCGCGAACACCAGCACGACCACCAGCGCCAGCAGCACCAGCGCGAAGGAGCGCATCGGGTTCGGGGTTTTCCGGGAGACTGTCATGTCAGAAGATCAGCAACAGGTTGGCCAGCACCGAATACGGCCGCTTGCTGGATTCGAACAGCTGGCGATAACCGTCTCCGGGTTGCAACCAGGCCATCGAGAAATTGAAGATCACGTTCTGCGACATGAATGGACGGTATTGCAGCGCCAGCGACATGTCCAGTCCGATGTCGCGCGAGATGTGGCCCTGGTTGCGCAGAACCTCCAGCGCGCTGGTGTCGCCGAACGACAACCAGTTCAGGTTGCCGATCAGGCGCAGCTGCGGCGTCAGGTCCAGGTCGGCACCGATGCCGATCAGGTTCAGGCCCGGGTTGACGAAGTTCGACTGTCCCTGTTCCTTGGTGGTACGCAAGGAACCCAGCACCCCGTTGCGCCCGGACAGGCTGAGGCCACCGCCTCCGACCAGCGGAATCGCCTGGCGGATCCAGTAGCTCGTGTCGGCACCGGCGATCTGCGGGTTTTCGAAAATCGCGTCGAAACCGGTGGCGCGCCCGTCGAACGGGTTGCGGTCCGCACTGGCATACAAGGCGGTTGCACGGACCCGGAACCAGTCGAAATCACGCGACAACTCGGCGGCGGCAAAACCGGCGCGGATATTCTGGCTGCGTTGCGCGATCGGGTCGTAACTGGCATTGCCCACAGCCATGTAGGCCGACGAGGTGAGGTTCCAGCGACCGAAATGACCGTCGCCATTGAACCCCAGGTAGGCCACTTCGTAATTGCGCCGGCGCCCGTCGCCGATCACCGCAGGCCGGATCAGGAAGCCGTTGCGGTCGTAATACGGACTCTGATTGCCTTCCCGGTTGACGTTGTAGAGCACCGTGCCCTGCACGGTGTGACCCAGCACCGGCCAGTCCTGCCGGTAGGCATTGGCCATCAGCGTGTAGTCGGCGCGCCAGCGCGTGAAGGCATCGTTCAGGCCGGAGTTGGTGTCCTTCTCCAGCCGCTGGAAAAACGCCAGGTTGTATTGCCAGCGGTTGTTGTCGCGGGTGCCGAACAGGCGCCCCGCGCACGGCGAGTCGTTGAAGACGAAGCCGCGGAAATCCGAGATCAACGGCTGGATGCCGACCCGCACCGAATCGAAGTCGTACTGGTCGGACACGTTGCGCAGGTGGACGTCGACAAACGCCTCCTGGATGCCAAAATGGCCGTCGTTGCGTGTTGCGCCGCGCAGGGGGTCGACGCGCAAGGCGCGCAGGTCGCGCAACCGGACATGGTTGCCATTGAAGGCGCCGACGAACTTGAACTCGTAGTCCGGCGGCTTGAAGGTGGTGTTGCCCTTGACGATGGATGCGCTCAGGATCAGGTTCTGTGCCACCACCGTCTGGTTCTGGCCGGCCAGCACGTTGTTGGTACCCGGCTTGAGCGCCAGTTGGGCCCCGGTGGGTATCGGCACCCCGCGCAATTCGACCAGCGTGTCGGAGATCACGCCCAGGTTCAGGAACCAGTCCGGCCCCCAGTCCTTGAACCCCTCATAGGGACGGTCGCCCTTGATGGTATTGGTGTTGTACGGGTCCCACCAGCGCTCCTTGCCGGTCAGGCTTTCCATGATGCGCCAGCGATCCGGCACCGACAGGCTGACACGCGGCTCGACCCGGGTCGGCGCCTGCACCTGGCTCGGGTCGATCGGCGCCAGCGGATAGGTCAGCGGCTCGGTCTGGGCACGGCGCTGCTCGATGGTCATGCCTTCCACCGACGGATTCGTCCCCTGTGCCAGCGCCCCGGACATCGATGCCGCCGCCAGCAGGCCGATCGCCAGCGGCAGCAGGCCTTCGCATCGCGCGGCGGTGATCACAGTCCGGAGCATACGTTCTGCACATTGCTGTCGTTGAAGGGCGCGACCGGGCACTGCACATAACGCAGCCGACCCCCCGGCAACGGTATTGCGTCGGCGCGCAGCGCGGTCGGCGCATTGCCGATGCCGGTACCCAGCGCCGTGCCGGCCTGGGCCAGGCCGAGGAACGCGATCATGTCGTCCTGGTCGGTACCGTCACCGGACACGCCGATGCCGCCCACCAGCTGCGGTACGCCACCGACGATGCGGTAGATCGGCACGCCGCCGGAGAAGATCTGCAAGCCGTTGACCAGGCGGCTCAGGCCGGTGCAGCCGACGCCCAGATCGCCAAATGCCGCGGCCACGATGGCGTTCTGGCTCAGGTCCAGCTGCATGCCGTTGCTGAACGGGCTCCACTGGGCATACGGCTTGGACAAGGGCCCGTTGGCATTGCCGATGATGCCGTCCGGATAAAACGGGCGGGACAGGTTGCCGATCGCCTTGGTGCTCAGCGCGGTCCCGTTGGACAGGCTGAATGCGTCGCCCATGAAGTTGCGCAAGGCGTTCACGTACGGACCCATCGCCGACGTGGCCATCGGTATCGGCGAGGTTGCGGTCGGCAATGCGAGCAGTTCCGCACCCGCCACCGGGTTGGACATGAAGGCGGCGCTGCGCGCCTTTTGCAGCGCGACATCGGTGCCGAAGATCGGCGCATCCGGGGCCCGCACCAGGCCCAGCACCGCGCCATTGGTGTCGACCACGGTGATGGTCACCTGCGCCGCCTGGCCCAGCGG
>JBFJZP010000025.1:0-12267 GCA_041622095.1 Burkholderiaceae bacterium
AACTGAACATTTGGGGCGCTTGTGAACTCACAGCATTTTATGAAACGTTTGCTGACCTTCCTTTTTCTGTGTCTGGCCCTGTCTGTTCAGGCCCAGAACCGGACCCCGACAACCGAACCGGTGACCCGGTTCACACTGGCCAACGGCATGGAGGTCATCATCCAGCCGGAGCGGCGCGCGCCCACTGCGGTACACATGCTCTGGGTCCGGGTCGGGGCGATGGACGAGGTCGACGGTACCTCGGGGGTGGCCCATGTGCTCGAACACATGATGTTCAAGGGAACGCCCAGCCTGGCGCCGGGCGAGTTCTCGCGCCGCGTGGCCGAACTCGGCGGGCGCGAGAACGCCTTCACCGCACGCGACTACACCGGTTATTACCAGCAGGTTCCGGCGACCCGGCTGCGCGAGGTGATGCAGCTCGAGGCCGACCGGTTCGCCAACAACCAGTGGGCCGACGCGGAGTTCACGCGCGAGATCGAGGTCGTCAAGGAGGAGCGCCGGCTGCGTACCGAGGACAACCCGCGGGCACGCCTGTACGAAGGCTTGTCGGCCGCCGCATTTTTCGCCTCCCCCTACCGCCGCCCGATCGTCGGCTGGATGAACGACCTGGAATCGATGACGGCCGATGATGTGCGCGCCTTTCACCGGCGCTGGTATGTGCCGGCCAACGCGGCGGTGGTGGTTGCCGGCGATGTCGATGTGGCGCAGGTGCTCCAATGGGCGGAGCAGACTTATGGCGCGATCGCCTCCGCCGGCTTGCCGCAGCGCAAGCCGCGGCTGGAGCCGGCCCAGGCCGGCATCCGGCGCATCGAGGTCAAGGCACAGGCCGAACAGGCCTATGTGTCGCTGGCCTTCAAGGTGCCGTCGCTCTCGGCGGCCGACCTGCAGGACGGCGCTGCCAGTGCCGATGGCGAGGACGCGATGGCACTCACGGTGCTGGCCGCGGTGCTGGACGGTTACCGCGGGGCGCGGCTCGAGCGGGCGCTGACCCAGGGCGCGGATCGGGTCGCGGACAGTGCCGGCGCAAGCAACGGCCTGTGGGGGCGTGGCCCCCAGCTGTTCGTGCTCGACGGTACGCCGGCACGTGGCAAGACCGCGGCGCAGGTGGAGGCCGCGTTGCGTGAACAGGTGGCGCGTGTCGCCCGCGAAGGGGTTTCGGCGGCCGAACTGGCACGGGTCAAGACCCAATGGGTGGCGGCCGAGGTCTACCGTCTCGATTCACTGTTCAGCCAGGCGCGTGCGCTGGGCACGAACTGGGCGGTGGGCCTGCCGCTGGACGCCGGGAAACGGCTGGTGGCGCGGCTGCGCAATGTCAGCGCCGCCCAGGTGCAGGACGTGGCGGCGCGTTATTTCGGCGACGACCAGCTGACGGTGGGTATCCTGCGTCCGCAACCGGTGGACCCGGCGACCAAGGCCCGCGCCCCAAGCGGCCTGCGGCATTAGGCGATGGACATGATGATGAACCGATGGATTCCCCGCATGCTGCTGTCGGCAGCGTTTTTCTGTACATCGCCGGCCTGGGCCGGTGTGCCGATCGAACACTGGACCCAGCCCAGTGGCGCCCAGGTCTACCTGGTGCAGAGCCGCTCGTTGCCGATGGTGGACGTGCAGATCGACTTCGACGCCGGTGGCCGCCGCGATCCGGCCGACAAGGCGGGGCTGGCCAATGTCACCGCCGCGATGGCGTCGCGCGGCCTGCGTGCCGATGGCGCGGACGCGGCGCTCGACGAGAACGCCCTAAGCGAGGCCTGGGCCGACCTCGGCGCATCGTTTGGATCCGGCGCCGGCAATGACCGCATGAGTTTCTCGTTGCGCAGCCTGACCTACCCGGACCTGCTGCCGCGGGTGCTCGCTCTGGCGGCGCGTCAGTTGGCGCTGCCCGCCTTCACGCCCGAGATCTGGCAACGCGAACGCGAGCAACTGGTGGCGTCGATCCGGGAGTCGGACACCCGGCCTGCGACGATTGCGGCCAAGGCCTTTGCCAAGGCGGTCTACGGGTCACATCCTTACGGATTCCAGATGACCGAGGCCAGCCTGGGTCGCATCACGGTGGCGGACATGCGGGCGTTTTACGCGCAGACCATCCAGGCCTGTCGCGCCAAGGTGTCGATCGTCGGCGATGTGTCGCGCGAACAGGCCGATGCGCTGGCCGGTCAATTGCTGGCGCGTCTGCAGCAGGGCGCTGCGCCGGCGGGCGCCTGTGCGGCCTTGCCACCGGTGCCGGAGGTCGCAAGCCTGACGCAACCGGACAACCGCCAGAACATCGGTTTCGATTCGGCGCAGGCCCATGTGCTGATCGGTCAACCCGGGATCCGGCGCAACGATCCGGATTTCCTGGCGCTGACGGTGGGCAACTATGTGCTGGGCGGTGGCGGCTTCGTGTCGCGCCTGATGTCGCAGGTGCGCGAGAAACGTGGCCTGAGTTACAGCGTATACAGCTATTTCGCGCCGGGTCTGCATGCCGGCGCCTTCACCGTCGGCCTGCAGACCCGGCCGGACCAGGCGGACCAGGCGGTGGCGCTGACACGCGAGGTGGTGGCGCAGTTCGTGCGCGAGGGCCCGAGCGCGCAGGAACTGCAGGCCGCCAAAGCCAACCTGATCGGCGGATTCGCGCTGCGCTTCGACAGCAATCGCAAGTTGCTCGACAACGTGGCCAACATCGCATGGAACGGGCTTGCGCTGGACTATCTCGACACCTGGACCGCGGCGGTGGACCGCTTGACCGTGGCCGACATCAAGGCTGCGTTCGACCGGGTGCTGCAACCGCAGACCATGGTCACGGTGGTTGTTGGTGGGCGCGGTACCGCGCCTTGAATGGTCGCCGGTGTCCTGCCTGGCGTGCGCGGTGCAGCGCCCGGATGTCGCAGGTATAACGGTTAAGCTTGCCGCCATGGGAAATCAAGATGGGGTGCGCACGCGCCAGCCGGCTGTTACCCGGGGCAAGAAGCCGGCGAAACCAGCGTCGCCGTCGACCGACCATACCGTGCGTATCGTCGGCGGCCGCTGGAAACGCAGCCGCTTGCCGGTTGCCAGCAAGCCCGGACTGCGACCGACACCCGACCGGGTGCGCGAGACCGTGTTCAACTGGCTGGGCCAGGACCTGAGCGGCTGGACCTGTGTCGATGCCTTTGCCGGCACCGGCGCCCTGGGGTTCGAGGCAGCCTCGCGCGGCGCGCAGGCGGTGACGCTGATCGAACTGGACCGTGCGCTGGTGTTGCAGCTCGCCGCCACCAAGGAGCGGCTCGACGCGCCGATGGTGCAGATCCATCGGGGCGACGGAGTGGTCGCGCTCACGCGCATTGCGCCCGACAGCCTGGACCTGGTGTTCCTGGATCCGCCGTTCGACGCCGACTGGTTCGAGCCGGCCTTGCAGGCGGCGGCGCGGGCCGTTCGGCCGGGCGGATATGTCTACCTGGAGGCGCCGGTGCACTGGAGCGATGCGATGCTCGGCGAGCGGGGACTGACCGTGGTGCGCCACCTCAAGGCCGGTGCGGTGCATGCGCATCTGCTGCAACGTTCGCGTCAGGCGCCCCATGCATAATGCGGCGCAAGCGTCGTTCTGACGACGGTCACCTGGAGCCGACCATGCGAAACCAGATCATTGCCGTTTATCCGGGTACCTTCGATCCCATGACCCTGGGGCATGAGGACGTGGTGCGGCGCGCAGCCCAGTTGTTCAGTCGCATCATCGTCGCGGTGGCCGCCGGACATCACAAGAAGGCGATGTTCTCGCTCGATGAGCGGGTGGAGATGGCGCGCGAAGTGGTGCGGCCGTATCCGCATGTGACGGTCGAGAGCTTCGACGGCCTGATGCGGGACTTCGTCGTCTCGCGTGGTGCCAAGGCGATGGTGCGCGGCTTGCGCGCGGTGACCGACTTCGACTACGAGTTCCAGCTCGCCGGCATGAACCGGTCGCTGATGCCGGATGTGGAGACCGTCTTCCTGACGCCTAGCGACAAGTACCAGTTCATCTCCAGCACCTTCGTGCGCGAGATCGCGATACTCGGTGGCGAGGTGGACAACTTCGTCGAGCCCTCGGTGCTGCGCCGGCTGACCGACAAGGTCAAGAGCCTGAAGGCTGCCGGTTAAGCATCCAGCGCCCGCAGCCAGCGCAGCAGATGCGCGTTGACCTGCTCGGGTCGCTCCATCGTCAGCATGTGGCCACATCGGGCCAGTTCCACTGCCTCGGCATCGGGCAGCAGCGCGGCGATTTCGCGGTTGGCGTCGGGCGGCGTGAGCTGGTCCGAGTCGCCCCACATCACCAGTGCCGGGCAACGCAGGCCGGGCAGCGTCAGCCGCGCATCCGGGCGGGCCATGATGGCGCGGTTCTGCCGGATCAGCTGATCGGCACCGGCCCGCAGCACGAAGTCCATATAGGCTTGCACCAGCGCCGCGTCGGCGCTGCGGCTGGCATGAAAGGCCAGCGGCACGTTGGCGCGCAGCACCTCGGTCGCCCGCCCGCTGGCGAACAATGTGATCGCCGCTTCGCGCAGCTTGCGCATGTCGTCGGTTTCCGGCCGGGCACTGGTGCCGAGCAGGGCCAGCCCACGCACGCGCGCGCCGGCCTGATGGGCGGCCTGCATCGCGATGATGCCGCCCATCGACGCGCCGCACAGGATCAGCTCGCCGCGGTGTTCATCCAGCAACGCAGCAGCCATGGACTCGATCGTGTCGTGCCGCGTGGCCACGTCGCTGACCTGGGCGTCGTAGCGGGCCGGCAGCGCGGCGAGTTGCGCCTGCCACATCACATGGTCGCTGGCCAGGCCGGGTATCAGGATCAGTCGGGTCATGGCGGAATTATGCGGTGACCGACAATGCGCATGGCCGATCCGGCCCGGTTGTGAGGGTCTGCGCGCGTGGACCTGGCGCAGGCAACACGGTATGCTGGATCCGATGCGGGTTCGAATTTGATTGGAGATAAGAATGAAGATATTGCTGCCGGTCGATGGATCGGAGGTTTCGCTCAAGGCGGTCCGTGTGGCCCTGGCGATGAGAAAAGAGGGTCTTGCCGCCGAACTGGTGCTGGCCAACGTGCAGGCACCGGCCAACCTGTACGAAATGATGACCGCACCCGATCCGGAGGTGCTCGAGCGGGTCAGTCAGGCGGCGGGAGCCGACATTCTGGCGCCGGCCGAGGCCATGCTCAAGGACGCTGGTGTCGCCTACGAGAGCGAGGTGGGTGGCGGTGATCCGGCCCACACCATCGTCGACATTGCCGAACGTTACCGTTGCGACCTGATCGTCATGGGCGCGCGCGGAACCAGTGCACTGCGCAGCGCCTTGCTGGGATCGGTGTCCAACGAGGTACTGCATGCGGCGTCGGTGCCGGTGATGATCGTCAAGGCCGACGAGGAGCGCAGCGAGGATGGCGCCGACAGTGCCGGGCCGGGTGGCAAATGACGCTGGACTGGCAACCGTCCGCCCGTTATCCGGATCCGTGCGTCGTCAGTGTCGATCCGTCCTTCGATGCGTACCGCCTGCCGCTGGCCAAGGTCGAGCGGCTGGCCACCGGCATGCGCTGGTCGGAGGGACCGGTCTGGCTGGGTGACTCGCGCTCGCTGGTTTGGAGCGATGTGCCCGGCAACACCATGTACCGCTGGGATGAGGTCACCGGCGCGGTTGGTGCCTTTCGCAGCCCGTCGAACAATGGCAACGGCAATACGCGCGATCGGCAAGGCCGCATCGTCACCTGCGAACACCTGACACGCCGCGTCTCTCGTACCGAATACGACGGCAGTATCACGGTGCTGGCCGACAACTTTGGCGGCAAGCGCCTGAATTCGCCGAACGACGTGGTGGTGAAGTCCGATGGCTCGGTCTGGTTCACCGATCCGATTTTCGGCATCGGCGGTTATTACGAAGGCATGAAGGCCCATCCGGAACTGCCGACGAATGTCTACCGCATCGACGCCGACGGATCGATCAGCGTGGCGGCGGAAGGTATCAACCAGCCCAACGGCCTGGCCTTCTCGCCCGATGAGTCCATCCTGTATGTGGTCGAGTCGCGTGCTACGCCGCGCAAGATACTGGCCTTCGATGTCCAGGACGGTCGCAATCTGGCCAATCCGCGCGTGGCCGTCGATGCCGGGCCAGGTACACCCGACGGTTTTCGCCTGGATGTCGACGGCAACCTGTGGTGCGGCTGGGGCATGGGCAGTGCCGGCCTCGACGGTGTCCATGTGTTCAACCCGTCAGGCAAGCTGATCGGACGCATCGACCTGCCGGAGCGTTGCGCCAACCTGTGTTTCGGCGGCGTGCACCGCAATCGCCTGTTCATGGCGGCCAGCACCTCGCTGTATGCGCTGTATGTCAACACCCAGGGGGTGGCTTACAGCTGAGTGCGATCCGGTGCGATTGCGGGACTTGTTGGCAGCCTTCAGGCCAGCTGCTGCACCGATAATCGTTGCATGACCGAACTGATCCTGATCCGACATGGCGAGACCGACTGGAACCGCGAGTTGCGGTTCCAGGGGCAGGTCGACGTGCCGCTCAATGCGATCGGTCACGAACAGGCGAGCCGGGTCGCGACACAGCTCGCCGGCGAGATGGTGCAGCATCTGGTGTGCAGCGACCTGTTGCGCACCCGCCAGACCGCGATGCCGCCGGCGCAGCACCTGGGACTGTCGCCAGTCAACGATGCGGCGCTGCGCGAGCAGAATTTCGGGGTGGTCGACGGCATGCGGGTGCCGGACATCCAGGCACAGTTCCCGCAGGCCTGGAGCGGCTGGACCGCGTTCGACGCGGATTTTTCCTTCGAAGGCGGCGAGAGCACCCGGGTTTTCCATGGCCGGGTCATGACGGCGCTGGCCGCGCTGGCACGCGGCCGTGAAGGCCAGCGGCTGCTGGTAGTGACCCATGGCGGCGTGCTCGACATGGTCTACCGCACCGCGCTGGGGCTGCCGCTGTCCGGACCGCGCCAGAGCGTGATCCCCAACGGCGCGATCAATCGTGTGCGCATGCTGGACAAACGCGTGGAGATCCTCAGCTGGGCCGAAACCGCGCACCTGGCCGGCATGCCGGAGCAGCCGGTGTACGACCAGACCAAGACCGCAATAGCCGCTGCTCAGGCAGCGCAGTCGATACCCAGCACCGAATAGATTTGGCTCGCCTGCCGTTGCAGGCGAAGCGACTGCGGCTGGCTGTTGCAGCGCAGTTGCACCAGCTGCTGTGCGGCGCCCCAGCGGCCGCAGCGCATCAATGCATCCAGATGGATCTGCTCGAACAGGTCGCGCTGGGCATGGCTGCCGCCGATTTCCAGCAGGCGCGGCAAGGCCTGGCCCAGGCCCTCCAGTGCCTGCTCGTAGCGGCCTTGCGCATGGGCCAGCAGGCCGCGCGCGGCAGGTGTGGCAACCTGGCGCCAGACATGCGCCGCGCCGCCGCGGCCAAGCTCGACCTGCGCTTGCCCATGGGCCTCGATATGTCGCAACAAGGTCTCGGCCTGCGGTCGACCGGCGCGCGCCAGGCCATACAGGTATTGCAGATCGAGAAACGGCAGTACCTGGTCGTCGACGCGGCCCTGCAGGTGGTCGGCCACATCCTGCCACCGATTGCCGACATCGATCCCGGCCAGTTCCAGTCGCGCCAGCAGGGACACCGCGCCGATCTGGTCCTGGGAATAGGCCTTCACGACCCCCCAGACCTGCCGGTCGAACAACTGCAGCGCGAGATCGTCCTGCCCCAGGTCGATCGCGAAAAGGGCCAGGTGCCACCAGTTGTGGGTTTGCATGAAGGAGTTCAGCCCGGTCCAGGTCGGGCTGCAGTGCTGCATGAATTGCAGGCCTTCCTGCAGGCGGCCCTGGGTCAGCATCACATGCGCCAGCGCATGCTGGGCCCAGGGTTCGCGCGGCGTCATCGCCAGCGCGGTGCGCCCGGCCGCTTCGGCCTGAGCCATCAGGTGGCATTGCTCCCAGCCGAATGCTGCCATGCCGTGCATCTGCGCCACGTCCGCGGTGGCCGGCAAGGCGGCAAGCGCCAGCCGCAACATGCCGGTGGCGTCGCCCTGGTTGAACAAATGGTACTGTCCCAGCTTGACCGATACCAGGTCGCGCGGATGGGCCCTGGCCTGTTCCTCGTGCAGCCGGATCGCCAGCGGCAGGTCGCCATCGACCCAGGCCTGGACCGCTGCGACGAAACGCTGCTCGCGCGGGCTGGCCCGGTGTGCCGCTGCCTGCGCCGCTTCGATGAAGGGGCGGGCATGGCCGGGTGCCTCGCGCGACTCGGCAAACATGTGCAAGGCCGCGCAACAGGCCTGTGCGATCGCGCTGGTGTCGGTGTCGGCCAGTGCCAGCACATTGACGGCCCGCGCCTCGCAGCGCAGAAATCCCTCGACGAAATCGTTCAGGGCTGCCAGGCTGGCTGGATCATGCAGGCCAACCGGGTTGCCCAGGCTGTCCTTCATCGTTGCCGCCTGGTGCAGGTCACGACCGGTCTGCCATGGCCCGGCGTTGCCAGGAGCGGCAAGCCGGTGGTACGCCACCCACTACCGGACCCGGGAGCGCACCCATGCGGGAATCCGGTCAACTCCAGTAGATGGCCGACAAGTCGTTGACAAAGGTCGGCATGTCTTTCCATATGCCCTTGAGTCGCTTGTCTGCAACGGTCGGCAACTGGGGCTGGAACAGATAGCCGTTGACCGCGTCGTTGGCCAGCATCTGTTGTGCCTCGCCCAGCAGCTTGTTGCGCTCGTCCGCCCGTGGCGCGTTGTTGATCCTGTTGTACAAGTCGTTGAACTTCGGATTGTTGTAGCCCCAGTAGTAGTCGGGGTTGGTGTAGTTGCCGAGATCGAACGGCTCGACGTGCAGCACGATGGTCAGGTCGAAGTCGCCGGTCTTGAACGGTCCGCTGAGCCACTGGGCCCACTCGACGTTCTCGAGCTTGGCGATGATCCCGATCTTGGCCAGCTGGGCCGCGATCACCTCGCCACCTTGGCGCGCATAAGCCGGTGGCGGCAGCTTGAGCGAGAGGTTGAGCGGTGTCTTGACGCCGGCTTCCGCCAGCAGCGCCTTGGCCTTCTCGATATTGAACGGGTTGATGCCGGTGGTGTCGATGAAGCCGGGCAAGCCGCGCACATAGTGGCTGCCGATCGGCGCGCCAAATCCGTCGGCCGCACCTTCGACGACGGCCTTGCGGTCGATCGCGGCAAGAATGGCGCGGCGAACGCGAACGTCGTCGAGCGGTTTCTTCTTGTTGTTGATCGTCAGGATGGTCTTGCCCTGCGAGTTGCCGACCAGCAGCTGGAACTTCGGATTGGCCTTGAACTGCGGCACCACCCGGGTGGCGATACGCGGAAACAGGTCGACGTCACCAGCCAGCACCGAGGCGGCCTGTGCCGCGGCATCGCTGATGAAGCGGAACGTGACCTTCTTGAGCTTGATGGCGGCGGCATTGCGGTAACCGTCCCATTTGGACAACACGACGGACGAGCCCTTGTTCCAGGCTTCGAGCTTGAACGGACCGGTTCCGACCGGTTTGGTGGCATTCGTCTCGGCACTCTTGGGCTCGACGATGGCGGCGGTTCCGGTGCCCAGGCCGAACAGGAAGTTCGGGTCCAGCTGGGTGTGCAGGATCACCACGGTGTGTTCATCGATTGCGGCAACGCTGGACAGCGCAGCGAACTTGCGCTTGTCCTTGTTGGTGCTCTTTTCGGCCGCGGCGCGTTCGAACGAAAACTTCACGGCCGCTGCATTGAACGGCTCGCCATTGTGGAACTTCACCCCCTTGCGCAGGCGGAAGGTGTAGCTCTTGAGATCGGGCGAGATCTCCCAGCTCTCGGCCAGCAGCGGCGAAACCGTGCCGTCTTCGTTGATCTTGGTCAGGGTCTCGTAGACGTTGTACAGCGTGACTTCGGATATCGATTGCGCCGCACCGCCGGTCGGATCGAGACCTGGTGACGGCTCGAGGGACATGCCGATCGTCAGCGTATCTTTCTTCGATTGCGCATGCGCGGCGAACGGCATGCTGGCCAGCGCGGCCGTGGCGACGGATGAGGTGAGAACGGAGCGGCGGTTGACCATGATCGTGATTTCCTTTCAGTGGGGTTCCGGATCACCGCAGGGCTGCGCGGCGCTAAATTCGGACAATAGCATGTTGATCGCCGCATCGGTGGCGTTCGGCATCATGGATATCCCTTGCAGCCGGCATGCCGCCTGGTAGCGGGTTCCGGCGCCGTGCCGCCTCATGCGCTGGACTCTGCCGCGGCATGGTCGGCACTGGCTGCCGCTCCGGTCGCTTGCGGGAAATGGCATGCCACCAGATGGCCTGGCGCCAGTGCCGCCAGGGCCGGGCGCTGCGCATCACAACGTGCCTGGGCATTCGGGCAGCGGTGCGCATAGGGGCAGGCGCCTGGCAACTGGATGCGTGGTGCAACCGTGAGCGTGCGCCTGCGCGGCTCGCCCTCGGCACGGGGCTCCATGCGCGGCACCGCATCGAGCAGGGCGCGGGTATAGGGATGGGCCGCATTGCGGAACAGGGTCTGGGGCGTGCCCCGCTCGACGATCCGGCCTTGAAAAACTACCGCGACTTCGGCGCACAGGTGATCGACGACGGCCAGGTCGTGGCTGATCAGCAGGTAGGTGACATCGAACTGGGCCTGCAGGTCCTGCATCAGGTTCAGCACCTGGGCCTGGACCGAGACATCGAGTGCACTGACCGGTTCGTCGGCGACGATCAGTCGCGGACGGGTGATCAGTGCGCGCGCGATCGCGATGCGCTGGCGCTGGCCGCCGGAGAACTCATGCGGGTATTTCTCCAGATCGGTGGCGCGCAACCCGACCGACAACAGCACCTCCCTGGCCCTGCGCGCCTGCTCGTTCTTCGTCGTGTCGGCCTGCGCCTGCAGCGGCTCGGTGACGATGCGCAGCACCGTCTGGCGCGGGTCCAGCGATCCGTACGGGTCCTGGAACACCATCTGGAAGTCACGCCGCGCATGGCGCAGTTGCTGCGGCTCCAGCGTGGCCATATCGCGTCCGAGGATGCGCACGCTGCCGCTGGTCGGTTTTTCCAGCGCCATCACGAGACGCGCCAGCGTCGACTTGCCCGAGCCGGATTCACCGACGATGCCCAGGCTGCGGCCAGCCTGCATCGTGAAGCTCAGGCCCTGCAGCGCATGCACCAATGGCGCCTTCTGCCACAACTTCTCGCGTGGCAGTTTGTAGGTGCGGGTGACCTGGTCGACCACCAGCAATGGTTCGTCGGCCGTCGTGTCGCGGTGGATGCCGGTCGTGGGCATTATTTGGCGTCCTGTGCCAGCACTGCATCCAGGCGCAGGCAACTGGCTTCATGGCCGGGATCGACGGTCTCGACCGGCGGCCGGGTCGTGAAACATGCCGGCTGGGCCCAGGCACAGCGATCGGCAAATGCGCAGCCCCCGGGCAGGTCGACCAGTTCCGGGACCGTGCCTTCGATGGTCGTCAGCCGTGTACCGGCGGGCGCGCCCAGCCGTGGACGGGCGCCAAACAGTCCGCGGGTGTAGGGGTGCGCCATGTGGCCGAACACGCGTCGCGTGGCGCCGCTTTCGATCACGCTGCCACCATACATCACCATCATGCGCTCGACGTTTTGGGCAATCACGCCCAGGTCGTGCGAGATCAGGATCAGCGCCATCGAGCGCTCGAGCACCAGCTCGTGGATCAGGTCCAGGATCTGGCCCTGGATCGTCACGTCCAGGGCTGTTGTCGGTTCGTCGGCGATCAGGATGTCGGGTTCGCAGCTCAGCGCCATCGCAATCGTGATGCGCTGGCGCTGGCCGCCAGAGAACTGGTGCGGATACGCGTCGACGCGACCGGCCGCGTTGGGGATGCCGACCCGCTCCAGCAGCTCGATCGTCTTTGCTCGGGCTTGTTCGCGCCCCAAGCCGCGGTGCAGCCGCATCGGTTCGGCGACCTGGTGACCGATGGTGTGCACCGGATTGAGCGCGGTCATCGGTTCCTGGAAGATCATGCCGATGCGGTTGCCGCGCAGGCGCCGCAGCACCGCATCGCTCTGGCCCACCAGTTCCTGGCCGTCGAAACGCACGCTGCCGGTCACCTCGGCGTTCTCCGGCAGCAGGCCCATCAAGGCCATGGCGGTGATGGACTTGCCGCAGCCCGATTCACCGACCAGGCCGAGCGTGTCGCCGCGCTGCAGCCTGAAGCTGACATGGCGGATGGCATGGGCCGGACCGCGCTGGGTCTGCAGGCGTACGCTGAGATCGTTGACTTCGAGCATCGGGTCTGGCTGGGTGCGGCCGACTTCAGCGTTTGCGGGCCAGCCGCGGGTCGGTCAGATCGC
>JBFJZP010000026.1:0-12255 GCA_041622095.1 Burkholderiaceae bacterium
GCCATGCGCATCGAGTAACGAAACGCGATCACGCCGGTGCGGATCGGATTCGCATGCGCAATGCTGGCGGCCGCATACGAAGCCAGCCCGACCGGCGGCGTGATGTCGGCCATCAGACCGAAATAGAACACGAACAGATGGGCTGCGATCAGCGGCACCAGCAAGCCGTTCTGGGCGCCGATGGCGACGATCACCGGCGCCATCAGCGAGGACACGACGATGTAGCTGGCGGTCGTCGGCAGTCCGGTTCCCAGCACCAGGCAGATCAGCGCCACCAGCGTCAGCATCACGACGATGTTGCCGCCGGACAAGGCGGTGACCAGGTCGGTCATCACCAGGCCGATGCCGGTCAGCGTGATGGTGCCGACGATGATGCCGGCCGTCGCGGTGGCGATGGCCACGGTGACCATGTTGCGGGCACCACTGGCCAGGCCCTCGACCAGGTCCTGCACCCCTCGCCAGGCTGCTGCGGCCTTGTCCGGCTCCGCACGAAACCAGGCCCGCAGCGGCCGCTGTGTCAGCACGATGAAGGCCAGGAACAAGGTGGCCCAGAATGCGGCGCGGACCGGCGATAGTTGCTCGATCACCAGGTTCCAGACCAATGCGCCGACCGGCAGCACGAAGTACATGCCCGAGCGCAGCGTGGGGCCGAGTTCCGGCAGCCGGGTGATCGGTGCATCCGCCGAATCCAGGGTGCTGGGTTGGCGTGCGCTCACACGCAGCAGCAATACATACGCCAGCAGCAACAACGCCCCCATGATGGTGAACGAC
Organism: Burkholderiaceae bacterium; assembly: GCA_041622095.1. Lineage (GTDB taxonomy): Bacteria > Pseudomonadota > Gammaproteobacteria > Burkholderiales > Burkholderiaceae_C > CAISIP01. The sequence goes on from JBFJZP010000026.1 coordinate 772, forward strand.
AGGTCGGGCAGCAGCAGATGCACCACCGCGCCGACGATGGACACCAGCGCCAGCACCGATGCGACGCCGACAAACCCGATCGAGAACTGGCCGACGGTCTGCTGCCAATGTGGCACCTGGCGGCGCGGCAGTCCGCGCAGGTCGGCCTTCACCGCCTCCAGGTGCACGATGTAGAGCAGGCCTAGGTAGGAGACCATGGCCGAGATCAGTGCGTGCTTGAGCACCTCGATATACGAGACGCCGACATACTCGACCATCAGGAAAGCGGCCGCGCCCATTACCGGCGGCATCACCTGGCCATTGACCGAGGCCGCCACCTCGATGGCGGCTGCCTTCTCCGCCGGATAACCGACACGTTTGATCAGCGGAATCGTCAGCGGGCCGGTGGTCACCACGTTGGTGATGGACGAGCCGGAGATCATCCCGGTGGCTGCCGACGCGACCACCGCCGCCTTGGCCGGTCCGCCGCGCAGGTGGCCGAGCATGGCCACCGCGCAGCGAATGAAATATCCGCCGGCGCCGGCCGTCTCCAGCAATGCACCGAACAACACGAACAGGAAGATCAGGCCGGCCGACACGCCCAGCGCGACGCCGAACACGCCTTCGGTCGTCAGCCACAGATGGCTCATCGCCTTGCCCAGCGACGCGCTCTTGTGCGCGATCAGGTCCGGCATGTATTCGCCCAGGAAGATGTAGCCCAGCAGCACCAGTGCCAGTGCCACCATCGGCAGCCCGAGCACCCGCCGTGTCGCCTCGAGCAGCAACACCAGGCCAAGCCCTGCAGCGCCGATCTCGAACCCGGTCGGCGCGCCGGTGTGGGAACTGATCGATTCGTAGAACAGCGCCAGGTAGGCCGCGCTCAAGCCCGCCAGCAGCGCCAGCACCCGATCGAGCCAGGGCACCTGATCCGTCGGTGCATGGCGGCTGGCGGGGCAGGCGAGGAAAGCCAGCAGTACCGCAAACCCCAGGTGCAGCGAGCGGATACGGGCCTGGTTGATGAACAGTCCCAGCATCTCCGGCAGCGGCGAGGCGATCCACAACTGGAACGCCGCCCAGAGCAGCCCGATCAACACCAGCCAGCTTGCCATCCGGCCCTGCGGTCGACGCCGGCCCATCGCGATACGGCTGGTGTCGATGCGGGGCGGGCGTGTTGCCGCCGACGCAGCATCGTCTTTTTCGCGGGTTTCGCTCATCAAACTGTCAAGCCCTTGCATGGCATGTCCGGGTCGATTCCCCGTCGGCAAACGGGGCGCGTCAGGGGGTCCGTCGGACCCGTATCCTGCTGCGATCATGGCATGGTTGCGCACAGGCCCGGCAAGGCCTGTTGCCGGGTCGGTCGTGCGTGCCGGAGCGTGGCGCCGCAGCCTTGCCCGGACCTGTGCCTCAATCGCCGCCGAACCAGGAAAGGCCTGCGCCCATGGCAGGTTTTGGCGCTGCCGGGACAATGGCCCCATGGATTCACTGTCACAAGTTGCGCTTGGCGCCGCGGTGGGCGTCGCCACGATGGGCCGGCGCACCGCGGTCTGGAAGGCCGCGTTGTGGGGTGCGGTGGCCGGCACCTTGCCCGACCTGGACGTGCTGATCGACCATGGCGACCCGGTGCGCAACATGGTGTTGCACCGCGCCGAGACCCATTCGCTGTTCTGGTTGTCCCTGTTCTCGCTGCCGCTGGCGGCATTGGTGGCGCGGTTGCACGGCGAGTGGGCGATCTGGCGGCGCTGGTGGCTGGCCTTGTGGCTGGTGCTGGTCACCCATCCGCTGCTGGACACGATGACGGTGTACGGCACGCAACTGGCCTTGCCGTTCACCGATCATCCGTTCGGCCTGGGCAGCATCTTCATCATCGACCCGCTGTACACCCTGCCCTTGCTGGTGGGTGCGATCTGGGCCCTGGTGGCGCGTGGCAGCATCGGCGGTTTGCGCGCCAATGCGATCGGCCTGGTGCTCAGCACCACCTACCTGGCCTGGGGGCTGGTCGCGCAACTGCAGGTCGAGCGGGTTGCTCGCGACACGCTGGCGCGCCAGGGCATTGCGGTGGAGCAGTTGCTGGTCACGCCGGCGCCGCTCAACACCTTGTTGTGGCGTGTCGTCGCGATGTCCGGCGCGCATTACCACGAAGGCTTTTATTCGTTGCTCGATGCCAAGCCGACGATACGTTTCGATCGCTTCGACCGGGGCCTCGCACTGGCCGATGCGGTGCAGGGGCTGGACAGCGCGCAGCGCATCGCCGCATTCAGCAAAGGCTTCTTCAAGCTGGAGCAGGACGGCCCGCAACTGCTGATCAGCGACCTGCGCATGGGGCAGGAGCCCGCCTACACCTTCCGCTTCGTCGTGGCCGAGCGGCGCAGTCCGCTGCAGGCACTGGAGCGTCCGGTGCAGCAGGGCACACGGCCGGACCTGGAGCGTGGCCTGTCCTGGTTGTGGCGGCGCATGTGGGGCGAGCCGCTGCCGCCGCCGCGTTGACGTAGTTGCCGTCGAGGGCAGCCGCCTCCCACAGGCGACCCTGCGGGTCGCCGCCTTATCGGGCCGGGTCGATCGCGATCACGGCGCGTCCGCGGTTCCTGCCGTTGATCACCTCGTCGATGACCTCGGGCAAGGCGGCGAACGGCTTCACCTGTGCAATACGGTCCAGGTGGCGCGGGCGCAGATCGCCGGCCAGTCTGTTCCACAGGTGTTCGCGCAGCGCGGGGTCGTTGTCCGAGTTGACGCCGATCAAGCGTACGCCACGCAGGATGAAGGGCATGACGGTGGTGACCAGTTCGTGGCCGGCGGCATTGCCGATGCTGGCGATCACGCCGTCCTTGTCCATGGTGCGGGTCAGCGCCGCCAGCGGTTCGCCACCAAGCGAATCCACCGCTCCGGCCCAGCGCGCCTTCTCGAGCGGGCGGGTCGCCGCCGGCAGGTCGGCGGCCGCGATCACCTCGCTGGCGCCCAGTTCGCGGAGGTATTGCGCCTGCGCGGGTTTGCTGGTGACGGCCACCACATGGAAACCGCGCTGTGCCAGCATGTCGATGCTGATGCTGGCCACGCCGCCGGTGGCGCCGTTGACCAGCACCTTGCCCCGGTCGGGCGCCAGGCCGTTGCGCTCCATCAGGTCGACCGCCAGTGCTGCGGTGTAACCGGCCACGCCGATGGTGATGGCCTCCAGCGGGCTCAGCGCTGCCGGAATGTGATTGACCCAGTCGGCCGGCACCCGGGCCCGGGTGGCATATCCGCCGTGGTGCGACACCCCGAATCCGTGGCTGTGCACGATCACTGAATCGCCCGCCTTGAAGCGCGGGTTCTCTGACGATTCGACCGTGCCGACCGCATCGATGCCGCCCACGCAGGGGAAGCGGCGGATGATCCGGCCCCGACCGGTGGCGGCGAGCGCGTCCTTGTAGTTGACACTGGCATAGTCGAGCCGGACCCGCACATCGCCAGGGTCCAGCTGCGCTTCGTCCAGTGTCGTGAAGCCGGCGTGCACCGTGTCGGCGTCGCCTTCGATCAGATAAGCCTGGATTTTTTCCATCGGTATTGTCTCCTTCACGTCATATCAGGCCGAGCACCACGCAGGGGCTGTTTGCGCACGATTGTCGCCATTCACGGCGGCGCATCGTCGATCAGCCCGGGGTCCAGCGCACGGATGCGTTCGTCATGGTAATAACCACCGTACTCGGTGTAGCGCACAAACGCGCGTGCACAAACCGTGCATTGCCAGACATCGCAGCGGTTGTACGGAAAAAACGCCGGCGCGATCGGCGCGTCGGGTGAACTGCCATGGGTTCCGCGCGGGTGGTGTTCGGCGAATGTCGGCTCGTCCTCGCCGTCGCGGCGCAGGGTGCCGACGAGCCGCAGGCGCGCCCCGTCGAAGCCCGCATGCAGCGATTCCCAGGCCGTCAGGTCGTGCGCTGCGCAGGCTGCGCAGCGTGGGTGCTCAAGTGACTGGCGGGCCAGCGCGGTCAGGGCCGCGGGATTCAGGAAAACAGGGGTGGAATCGATCATGGGGTTCTTCCTCCAGTCGACTGTAGCGCCTGGCAAAGGAGGCGGGCGCCCGGGCGCGCCGGCCCGACCGGGCGCGACCGGCATGAAATTGCGGACAATCGGCGCTGTTCCCATCACCGGCCCGATCTGGTCGACGGGTGTGTACCCCAGGACTTGCACCATGACGCTATTGTTCACCTACGGGTCCCTGAAACAGGGCTTTTGCAACCAGCATATCAACACCGGCGAGCGGGTGGAGGGCCACTACCGCACCCGTGACCGGCTGCCCTTCTATCTGATGGGGGACGGTCACGTGCCCTGCGTGATCCATGCGCCAGGCAGCGGGCATCAGGTGGTGGGGGAGCTGTACCGTGCCAGTGCGCATGCCCTGGTGGCGATGGACCGGCTCGAGCGTATTGGTGAACCCGGCGGTTATTCGCGCCTGACGGTGGCGCTGGAACGTACCGACGGCGAAACCATCGAGACCGTGATGGCCGACATCTATGTGCGGCTGCCCTCGGACGTGGTACCTGGCGAGCAGCGCTCGGAGCTGATCGGTGAATACACAGCGGAACACGCTGAGCGTTTCGTCTGGTAAGCCACGCCCCTCGTCCAGCGCGACCGAGGCATGCGGCGTCAGGATCCGCCGGTTATGAGGCGGCGATGATCAGGATTGCGGTGGCGCGGGCGCATGATTACGACTGTTGTCGGAGGGCATGATCGGCCTACGATAGGCATCTTCAGCAGGACCGCGCAGCCGATTGGCGCGATCGGGCCGCACACCATCGACAAGGAGACGACACGATGATCGACCTGCTCGGGTTTGCCCATACACCGTTCGCGCGTGGCCTGGGTGCCGACGTCGAGGGGCTGATGGCGCGGGTTGGCGGCGAATCCCTGGCGGATGCCAGGCTGGACGCGTCCGACATCGACGCGGTTGTCGTCAGCCATTTCAAACATGGCATGTCGGCACAGGGGTTCACTGCCGGCGTGGCCTATTACGGTTCGGTGCTGGGGCGCCTGTCATGAACATCGCACATTGGCTGCAACGCACGGCACGCGTGTTTCCCGAACGCCCGGCGATCGCCGCCGGAACCGCAGTCTGGGCGCGGTACAAGGAATTCGCCGAACGCGCCGCGTGCGCCGCCGGCTGGCTGCAGTCGCAGGGGCTGGTGGCCGGCGACCGGGTGGCCATCTTCATGCCGAACCGGCCGGAGTACCTGCCGCTGATCTGGGGCATCTGGTGGGCGGGGGCGGTGGCGGTTCCGGTCAACGCGAAACTGCATCCGCGCGAAACCGCCTGGATCGCCGGGCACAGCGGTTGCCGGCTGGTGTTCACCGACACGGCTTGCCAGGACGCGTTGCAGGCCGCCGTGCAGGAGGCGACTCTGGCGGCGAAGGTGGTGGCCGATTTCGGATTTCTCGATGATGCATCGATCGCGCAACCCGCGATCGCGCAGTGCGCCGAACACGACCCGGCCTGGTTGTTCTACACCAGTGGCACCACCGGCCGGCCCAAGGGCGTGACGCTGGCGGCGCGCCAGTTGCGCTGGTGCGCGATGGCCTACCTCGCCTCGGTGCAGCCGGTCGCACCCGACGACGTGATGCTGCATCCGGCGCCCTTGTCGCACGGCGGGGGTTTGTACCACCTGCCGTACGTGTTGCAGGGTGGGCTCAATGTCGTGCCGGCCTCGGGCGGGTTCGATGCCGGCGAGTGCCTGGACCTGGCAGCGCACTGGCGCAACGCATCGTTCTTCGCGGCGCCGACGATGGTGCGCCGTGTCGTCGATGCCGCCAAGGCGCGCGGCGGCCGGCCCGAGGGGCTGGCAACGATCTGCTATGGCGGCGGGCCGATGTACCTGGCCGACATCGAGGAAGGCCTGGACGTCGTGGGCCCGCATTTCGCGCAGATCTACGGCCAGGGCGAGTGCCCGATGACGATCACCGTGTTGCCGCGCGCCGTCATCGACGACCGCGCCGCGCCGCGCTGGCGCGAGCGGCTGGCCTCGGTGGGCCTGGCGCAGTCGATGGTGGAGGTCGCGGTGCGGGATGCGGACGGCGCCGACCTGCCGGCCGGCGCGAGTGGCGAGGTCTGCGTGCGCGGCGACGTGCTCATGCTGGGTTACTGGGACGATGCGCCGGCCAGCGCCGCGGCGCTGCGTGATGGCTGGTTGTGGACCGGCGACATCGGCCGGCTGGACGAGGACGGTTTCCTGACGCTGCTCGACCGCAGCAAGGACCTGGTCGTCAGCGGCGGCAGCAACATCTATCCGCGCGAGGTCGAGGAGGCCTTGCTGACGCATCCTGCCGTGACCGAGGTCTCGGTCATCGGTCTGCCGGACACCGAATGGGGCGAGGTCGTTGTCGCCTACGTCGTGGCGGGCGGCAAGGTCGATGCCCAAGCGCTGGATGCGCATTGCCTGGCGCACATCGCCCGTTTCAAGCGACCCAAACATTACTGTTTCGTCGATGAGTTGCCCAAGAACAACTACGGCAAGGTGCTCAAGACGGCGCTGCGCGAACGCGACGCGCAGACGCACCAACGCAAGAGCGCAGGAGATCGATGATGCTGAAACAGCGTTGTGCACTGGTCACTGGGGCACCTCAGTGCATTGATATGGCCATCGCCGAGAAAACTCGCTGCGGCCGGCATCACCAATGTCGCGCTGCCGGTCGATGGAGCTGGACCGCGCAGTGAACCGGCAAGCCGCAGCGCAGGCCACCGTGGCATGTTGTTGCAACACCGCTTGTCCATCACCAGGCGAGCCGCTGCCACATATGGGTCCAGGCTGTGCGACTTCTTTGCTGCCTTGCGGCAGCGCTTGAAGAAAAGGTTTTGCAATCCGTGAACAGCCGGGTGGATCTGGCGGGCGCGGTTCACCGTATCCAGGCCCTGGCCGGCAACAAGGACTTGCTAATATCTGTCGATCGAGGCTTTGTGCCGTGTTGGTGACACCCGATCGGGTCTCGCTGGCCGTAACTCACGAGGATCTTTTGCATGGATTGTTCCGTTCGACATCGGTTGCCGCCAGCTTGCCGCGACACCGGGCCTGGGACGCGCCGCCGGCGTCTCGGCTGAGGAGGCGTCCCGATGCGTGTCGCCGTCTTCAGCACCCGTCCCTACGATCGCCAGTTCCTGGAACGCGCGAACGTCGCCGGTCGCCACCAGCTCGTGTTTCACGAGGCGCGCCTGGACGGTCACAGCGCAGCCGTTGCCGACGGTGCGCTGGCGGTCTGCGCCTTCGTCAACGACCGTCTCGATGCGGCGGTGCTCGAACGCCTGCATGCCGGTGGCGTGCGCCTTCTGGCGTTGCGCTCGGCCGGTTTCAACCATGTCGACCTGGCGGCTGCGGCAACGCTGGGCATCGCGGTCGGTCGTGTGCCGGAGTATTCGCCGCATGCGGTCGCCGAGCACACGGTGGCGCTGCTGCTGGCGCTCAACCGCCGGCTGCACCGTGCGTACAACCGCGTGCGCGAAGGCAACTTCGCGCTCGAGGGCCTGCTCGGTTTCGACCTGCACGGGCGCAGTGTCGGAGTGGTCGGCACCGGCAAGATCGGCGAGTGTTTCGCGCGCATCATGGCCGGCTTCGGCTGCCGCTTGCTGGGCTTCGATCCGCAGCCGAACCCGGCCTGCCTGGCGCTGGGCATGCGTTATGTCGAGCTGCCCGAACTGCTGGCCGCCAGCGATGTGATCAGCCTGCATTGCCCGCTGACGCCGCAAACGCGCCATCTGATCGATGCCGACGCGCTGGCGCGCATGAAGCCCGGCGCGATGCTGCTCAATACGAGCCGCGGCGCGGTGGTCGATACCCGGGCGCTGATCACGGCGTTGAAGGCCGGCACCTTGGGCAGCCTGGGCCTGGACGTCTACGAGGAGGAGGCCGACCTGTTCTTTCGGGATCTCTCGGACGAGGTCCTGCACGATGACGTGTTCGCCCGACTGCTGACCTTTCCGAATGTGCTGATCACCGGCCACCAGGCCTTCTTCACCGAGGAGGCGTTGACAGCCATCGCGCAGACGACGATGGCCAACCTCGATACCTTCGAGGACCACGGCCGGCCGGCTCACCCGGTGACGGTCGACCGCGTGGTTTGATACCTTGGCCATGCCGGTTTCTGCTGCCGCAGCGCTGGCCGCCGCACCGATTGTTGTCATCCTGGCCTTGATGCTGGCCCTGGGCTGGTCGGCTGCGCGCGCCGGTCTCGCAGGCCTGGCGCTGGCGGTCCTGCTTGCGCTGCCGGTTTTTGGCTTCGGCGACGCAGCGCCCGGACTGGCGGCGTCTGCACTGGGCGTGGCGGCCGAAGGTGGATTTGTCGCGCTGACGATTCTGTGGATCCTGTGGCCGGCGCTGGCACTGCATGAACACCAGCAGCGCAGCGGAGCGATCGATATGCTGCGCGCCGGGCTGGGTCGGCTCAGTGACCGACAACCCCTGCAGGCGCTGTTTGTCGGCTGGTTCGTCGCCTTGTTCTTCGAAGGTGCGGCGGGTTTCGGCACGCCGGTGGCGCTGGTGGCGCCCTTGCTGGTCGGGCTGGGCCTGCCACCGCTGCAGGCCGTGGTGCTGGCCTTGCTGGGCCATGCGGTGGGTGTGTCCTTCGGCGCGCTCGGCACGCCGGTGCTGGCGCAGGCCGGGCTGACCGGGCTCGACCCGCTGGCGATTGCCTGGCGCACCGCTGCGCTGCATGCGGCGCTGGGCGGGCTGATGATGTTGTTCTTCGTGCGCACGCTGGCTGCTGCCGGCGCTGCGCCGGGTTTCTGGTGGGCAGCCGCGGCGGCCACCGGCTTCCTGCTGCCGTCGCTGGCGATAGCCGCCACGCTGGGCCCCGAGTTGGCGACGCTGGGGGCGGCATTGCTCGGGGCCGGGTTGTTCGCGCTGACGCTGCACCGACGCCGCGCAGCTGCCATCGCGCCGGCCGCCGCCGGCGCCAGCCCGTGGCGTGCGTTGGCACCCTACGGGGTACTGGTCGTGCTGGTGCTGGCCACCCGGGCGCTGGCGCCGCTGGCCGATCTGCTGGCGGCACTGGAGTTGCGCTGGCGCTTGCCGGGTGGTTTCCAGGGCAACATGCAGCCGCTGCGCCACCCGGGCAGCTTGCTGCTGCTGTCATTGTTGATCGGGGCGCGGCTGCAGGGTGTGCCCCTGCGTACGCTGGGCCCCGCCTTTGCCGGCTCGGCGCGGCGCCTGCTGCCGGTGACGGTGGCGCTGCTGGCCATGCTGGTTTTGTCGCGGCTGATGCTGCACGCCGGCATGATCGGCGCGCTCGAGCAGGCGGCGCTGCAGGGGCTGGGTCGCGCCTGGCCGCTGGTGGCGCCGGCGGTCGGCGCGCTCGGCAGCTTTGTCACCGGGTCGGCGACGGCGTCGAACGTGTTGTTCACGACGCTGCAGGCGCAGACCGCGCAAGCCCTGGGCCTTGCGCCGGTGGCGATGGTCGCGGCACAGGGTTTTGGTGCCGCGATCGGCAACATCGTCTGCCCGCACAACGTGGTCGCGGGGGCTGCCACGGTGGGACTGTCTGGACGGGAGGGCGAGGTGTTGCGCCGCACCGCCGGCCCCTGTGTGATGTATCTTGCCGCCGGCGGCGTGCTGGTAGCCTTGCTGGCGCTGGCCTGAGCCAGCGTTGCGTCGCAGGTGGCAGCGAACGACCCGGGCCGGGTGTCGGCCAGCGGGTGCCGCACCGCATTCGGGTCCGCCGCCGTTGTCGGCACTATTGGCAAGCGCGTGCGAACTGGTTGACTGCGTCAAATAGTTGCCGGAACATCGGGCATGCCCGACTCCAACACCGCGGTTGCGCCGACCCAGATCGAGGCCCTGCGCGGCTTCAACCGTTTCTATACCCGGCACATCGGCATGCAGGCGCCTTGTCCTGGTGGCGACCTGACGTTGACCGAGGTACGGGTATTGCATGAACTGGCGCAGGGCGCCGCGTCCGCGCAGCAGGGTTTGCTGGCCGCGCAGGTCGCCGCCGAACTCGGGCTGGACGCCGGCTACCTCAGCCGCATCCTGCGCCGGTTCGAGGCGCGTGGCTGGATCGGGCGCACCCGTTGTGAATTCGACCGGCGACAACACTGGCTGCGGCTGACACCGGCCGGAGCGATGGTGTTTCGCCCCGTGCAGCAGCAATCGATCGCGCAGGCCGAGGGCATGTTGGCCGCCCTGGATCCACCACTGCGCGAACGGCTGATCGCCGCGATGGACACCTTGCAGGGGCTGCTTGCGCCTGCGCCGGTGCAGCAGGCGCAAGACCCGGTGCAGCTGCGCATGCCGGGCCCCGGAGACATGGGCTGGGTGGTCGAGCAGCATGGTGCGATCTACGCTGGTGAGTATGGCCTGGACAGCCGGTTCGAGGCGCTGGTGGCCCGGGTTGCCGCCGACATCCTGAGCCGGTTCCAGCCAGAGTGGGAACGCGGCTGGATCGCGCAGCGTGGCGACCAGCGCCTGGGCTCGGCCTTTGTCGTGCGCAAGTCGGCCACCGTCGCGCAGTTGCGCCTGCTGATCCTGGTGCCGCAGGCGCGCGGCCTGGGACTGGGGGCGCGGCTGACCGATGCCTGCATTGCCTTTGCCCGCGAGAAGGGTTACCGCAAGATGGTGTTGTGGACCCATAGCTGCCTGGGTGCGGCGCGCGAGATCTACCGGCGGCGCGGATTTATGCTGCGCAAGTCCGCCCCGTATCACGACTTCGGCCAGGACCTGGTCGGCGAGACCTGGGAACTGCGGCTGTGAGCCTGGTCCGGACCAAGGCGGCGGCGACCAGCCTGACGTTGTGGGGTCAACCTGGCTGGCGCCCTGCAGGCGGCGGCGCAGGATGGTCGCGCATGCCCCGGCTTGCGCCGGCAACAACCGGTGCCGATCGCAGACGACGCGACTGCTCCGACATGCGCCGAAGGGCTGCGGCGGATGTTGTCCGGCCGGTGGCCCGGATTATTGATAATGGCGCCTGCCAGGGTCCGGGGCGGCGTCGCAACCTGCGGATCGGCAAGACACTACAACGACCGCAACCATCTTGAATGAAGCCTTCAATTCGTCACTGCAATAGCGTTGTCCCAAGGCGAACGAGTGCGTGCGATCGCATTCAGGATGACCAGCAGCTTGTGCATGCAGGCCACCAGGGCGACCTTCTTTGGCTTGCCTGCAGCCAACAATCGGGCGTAGAAGGCTTTGAGCACCGGATTGAATCGCGTGCCCACGAGGGCAGCCACGTACAGCAGCCTGCGCACATCGGCGCGACCGCCAAAGATATGGCGTTGTCCGCGCAAGGTGCCGGAATCGCGATTCATAGGCGCCAAGCCCACCAGTGCGGTGATTTGCTTTCGATTGAGCTTGCCCAGCTCTGGCAACTGCGCCAGCAAGGTGCTGGCCGTCGTGGGTCCGACGCCTTTGACGGAGGTAAGCAGCTTGGCCAGATCGGCATGATGGGCACGAATGTGGACCTTGAGTTCACCGTCCACATCGTGCAACTGCGCGGCAATGGCATCCATGATCTGCAGGATGCTTGGCTTGGCCTTGGGATGAGCCACGGCCAGGC
>JBFJZP010000027.1:0-11959 GCA_041622095.1 Burkholderiaceae bacterium
CCGCCTTGGCGATCAGTCCCGAGATGCCGATGTTGTACAAGACCACGATGATCATCGGCGCGACGGCCAGGATAGGCACGGTCTGGCTGGCGATCACCCAGGGCATGACGGAGAGGTCCATCGCCCGGTTGTGGACGATGCCGACCGCCAGCAGGATACCCAGGGCGACCCCCATGGCGAAGCCCAGCAGCGTCGCCGAGAGGGTGATCCAGCCGTGATAGACCAGGCTTCGCTTCGAGGTGATCTTCTTCTCGGCCGTCGTCTCCCAGATCTCCACCGCCACCTGATGCGGCGCCGGCAGCACCGGGCGTTCCATCGACCAGGTCGTGGCCACGAGTTGTTGCCACTCCCAGGCGACATCGGACAGGTCGCGTTCGATCGCACCTTGGGCGTTGAGCGCAACCGCCAGTCCATACCAGACCAGCACGATGGTTGCCAGCACGACCGCAATCGGCAGTCCCTGGCTGGACAGTGCAGCGGCCAGGCCACCGCGCCTATTCGTCGTGGCCATGGGCCAGCGCCTCCCGTACTTCATGGGCCAGGTTGACAAACGCGGTCGAGTCCCGCATGTCGAGCGTGCGCTCGTCCGGCAGTGGTGATTCGATGACCTTGACGATGCGTCCGGGTCGGGGCGACATCACGACGATGCGGCTCGACAGGTAGACCGCCTCGGCGATCGAGTGGGTGACGAAGACCACGGTGCGCCGCTCGCGTTGCCATAACTGCTGCAACTGCTCGTTGAGCCGGTCGCGCGTGATCTCGTCGAGTGCACCGAACGGCTCGTCCATCATCAGGATGCGCGGCTCGAAGGACAAGGCGCGCGCGATCGACACGCGTTGCTGCATGCCGCCGGAGAGCTGCCAGGGGTACTTGGACTCGAAGCCGGAGAGGCCGACCCGGCTCAGCTGCTCGCGCGCGATCGCATCACATTCGCTGGCGCTGCGGCCGTGAATCTGCAGTGGCAGCTTGACATTGCCCAGCACGGTGCGCCAGGGAAACAGGCCCGGCGCCTGGAAAACATACCCATACGCACGCTGCAACCGTGCCTCATGGGGTGACATGCCGTTGACCAGCACCTGGCCGGAGGTGATGTGTTCGAGATCGGCGATCACCCGCAACAAGGTGGTCTTGCCACAACCGGACGGGCCGATCAGCGAGACGAATTCGCCCGGGCGGATGGCCAGGTCGACATCGCTCAGCGCATGCACCGGCGCCTCATGCGGGTTGTAGATCAGCGACGCCTGTCGGACATCGACAGCGAGTACGGACTGGTTGGATTCGGAAGAGGGCAGGTTCATCAACGGTATTGGGTCATTGTTGTTGTTCTGGGCCCGCGGCGGCAGGCGGCTCATCGGTGCGCGGCAGCACATGCCGCGTCGGGAGATGGCGACGCATTATGCGCCGCGCGGCTGTGTTCCAGGGTCATGTCAGCGCTCGCGGTTGCGGTAGGGTCTCATCCAGGCCAGCGGCTGGCTGACTGGGCCCGAGGCTGCACTCGACATGCACGCAACTTATGTGCCGGCGCGCTCCAGCATCGCATGCAGCAGCACGTTGCAGCCGGCGGTGATGTGCTCCGGCTTGGCATCCTCGATCTCGTTGTGGCTGATGCCGTCCTTGCACGGGATGAAGATCATGCCGGCCGGCGCCAACTGCGCCATGTAGACCGCATCGTGACCGGCGCCGGATACCGCCGGCATGTTGGAGTAACCCAGCTTGGCTGCTGCGCGCGCGACCGCATCGACGCAGTCCTTGTGAAACGCCTGCGCCGGATAACCCGACACCTGCTCGATCTCGATCGGCAGGCCGCTGTCTTTCGAAAGCTTGGCGGCAAAGGCCTTGACCTCGTCCGCCATGGTGTCGACCAGTGCATCGGTGGCATTGCGCAGGTCGATCGAAAACTTGACCTGGCCCGGAATCACGTTGCGGCTGTTCGGATGCACCTGCACCATGCCGACCGTGCCACGGCCATGGGGTTTGTGGCGCAGGGCGGCAGCGACCACTTCCTGCATCAGGTGCGTGGCCACCTGCAATGCGTCCTTGCGCAGCGCCATCGGCGTCGGGCCGGCATGGGCCTCCATGCCGGTCACGGTGCAGTCGAACCAGCGGATGCCGAGCACACCTTGCACCACGCCGATCGTGACATCGTTGTCTTCCAGCACCGGGCCCTGCTCGATATGGGTCTCGAAATAGGCGCCGATCGGGTGCTGGCCCGGCTCTTCGGTGCCGATGTAGCCGATGCGTTCGAGCTCTTCCTTGACCGACTTGCCCGCCGTGTCCTTGGCCGCGTAGGCGTGCTCCAGCGTGAAGGCCTTGGCGAACACGCCGGAACCCATCATGACCGGCACGAAACGCGAACCTTCCTCGTTGGTCCAGAACGCGACCTCGATCGGTGCCTCGGTCTCGATGCCGTGATCGTTCAGCGTACGCACCACCTCGATACCGGCCAGCACGCCGTAGTTGCCGTCGAACTTGCCGCCGGTGGGCTGGGTGTCGATGTGGCTTCCGGTGACGATCGGCGGCAGCGCGTTGTTGCGGCCGGCGCGGCGCATGAAGGCATTGCCGATCTTGTCGATCGTGACCGTCATGCCGGCTTCCCGGGCCCAGGAAAGGACCAGGTCGCGGCCCTGCTTGTCCAGGTCGGTCAGCGTCAGGCGGCACACGCCGCCCTTGGGCGTGGCGCCGATCTGCGCCAGTTCCATCAGCGAGCCCCACAGGCGCTCGCCGTCGATACGCACCGCGTCGATGTCGGGCGTGGTTTTCTTCGTGTCCATCACGGCTTCGTTCATGTGCTTGTCCTCGATTCGATGGTTGCGCTGGGGGCCTGGTCGACTGCTCAGGCCTTCGCCTTGCGTTTGGCGGCCGGGCGCTTGACGGCGGTCGGCCGGGTCGCCTCGGCGCGTTTGCTGCCCGCCTCGAAGTTGCTGCCGAAGGCGGGACGCTTGACGTATTGGCCGGCGCCTTTCTCCGCGCGCAATTCGCCCTTGGCATACACCAGCTTGCCCCGGCTCAGCGTGTGGCTCGGAACTCCACGCACCGTCATGCCTTCGAAGATGTTGAAGTCGACCTTGCTGCGCTGGGTCTTGACCGACAGCGTCTTCGTGCCTTCCGGATCCCAGACCACGATGTCGGCGTCGGCGCCGGCACTGACGCTGCCTTTGCGCGGGTAGATGTTGAACAATTTTGCGGCGTTGGCCGAGGTGACGGCGACGAACTCGCTGGGTGTCAGGCGGCCGGTATTGACGCCCTGGTCCCAGATCACGGCCATGCGTTCCTCGACACCGCCGGTACCGTTCGGGATCTTGCCGAAGTCGTCCTTGCCGGCGGCTTTCTGCTCGGCGCAGAACACGCAGTGGTCGGTGGCGGTGGTGTGCAGGTTGCCCGATTGCAGGCCGCGCCACAGGAATTCCTGGTTGCCCTTGGGCCGGAACGGCGGGCTCATCACATGCGCGGCGGCCGCCTTGAAATCCGGGTTGCGGTAGACCGAGTCGTCCACCACCAGGTGGCCGGCCAGCACCTCGCCGTAGACGCGCTGGCCGCGCGCGCGGGCACGGGCGATGGCTTCGGCCGACTCGATGCAGGATACATGCACCACGTAGATCGGTACGCCGATCACGTCGGCGATCGCGATCGCGCGGTTGGCCGCCTCGCCCTCGACCATCGGCGGGCGCGACAGCGGATGGCCTTCTGGGCCGGTGATGCCCATCTTCATGACCTCCTGCTGCAGCAGGTAGACCAGTTCGCCGTTCTCGGCGTGCACGGTGGGCATGGCGCCGAGTTCGAGCGCGCGCTTGAAGCTGTTCACCAGTGTCTCGTCGTCGCACATGATGGCGTTCTTGTAGGCCATGAAGTGCTTGAAGCTGTTGATGCCTTCGTTCTTGACCAGTTTGCCCATGTCGGCGTGCACGCCTTCGCTCCACCAGGTCACCGCGACGTGGAAGCCGTAGTCGGCGGCGGCCTTCTCGGCCCAGCCTTTCCACTGCTTGTAGGCGTCCATCAGCGGCTGTTGCGGATTGGGGATGACGAAGTCGATGATGGACGTCGTGCCGCCGGCCAGTGCCGCTGCCGTGCCGTCGTAGAAGTCGTCCACCGCCACGGTGCCCATGAAGGGCAGTTGCATGTGGGTATGCGGGTCGATGCCACCGGGCATGACCAGCTGGCCGCTGGCGTCGATGGTCTTGGTGCCGGACGGCTTGTCGAGCTTGTCGCCGACACTGTGGATCTTGCCGTCGACACACAACACGTCGGCCTTGAACTGGCGGTCGGCGTTGACGACCGTGCCGCCGCGAATCAGGATGGAGCTCATGGGTTTACCTCTGCTTCGAATGGAATCAATGGAGCATCATAGGCTGGGCACGGCGTCCTTGGCCGCGACCCGCATCGGATTGTTCGGATGGGTGGTCCAGTTGGCGTAGTGGCCCGGCACCGGCTTGCCGGTGCGCTGGTCGATCTCGCCGCCAGCCAGCGTACGCATCGTGATCGTCTCGGGCACCGGGCAGATCGAAACGCACAGATTGCAACCCACGCATTCCGCTTCGTTGATCTCGAAATGGCGCCTGCCGTCCTTGGTGGCGAAGATGGCCTGGTGCGAGGTGTCCTCGCACACCACATGGCAGCGGCCGCACTGGATGCAGCTGTCCTGGTTGATGACCGCTTTCTCGACGTGGTTCATGTTCAGGTTGCTCCAGCCGGTGATGCTGGGAACCGCCTTGCCGACCATCTGCGACACCCGGGTGTAACCCTGCTCGTCCATGAAGTTCGACAGGCCGTCACACATGTCCTGCACGATGCGAAAGCCGTACACCATGGCGGCGGTGCAGACCTGCACCGTGCCTGCGCCCAGCGCGATGAACTCGGCCGCGTCGTGCCAGGTGTGCACGCCGCCGATGCCGGAGATCGGCAAGCCGGCGGTCTGCGGGTCGCGCGCGATCTCGGCCACCATGTTCAGCGCGATCGGGCGCACCGCGGTGCCGCAATAACCGCCGTGCGAGCCTTGCTTGCCGACGCTGGGCGACATCGTCATGGTCTCGAGGTTGACCCCCATCACGGAGTTGATGGTGTTGATCAGCGAGACCGCATCGGCGCCGCCGGCCTTGGCCGCCCGGGCCGGATAGCGGATGTCGGTGATGTTGGGTGTGAGCTTGACGATCACCGGCAGTTTGGAATAGGTCTTGCACCAGCGCGCGACCATCTCGATGTATTCCGGTACCTGGCCGACCGACGAACCCATGCCGCGTTCGCTCATGCCGTGCGGACAGCCGAAGTTCAGTTCGATGCCGTCGCAGCCGGTGTCCTCGACCATCGGCAGGATGCGTTTCCACGACGCCTCCTCGCACGGAACCATGATCGAGACGACCAGCGCCCGGTCCGGCCAGGCGCGCTTGACGCGGCGGATCTCGTCCAGGTTGGTCTTGAGCGGCCGGTCCGAGATCAGCTCGATGTTGTTGAAGCCGATTACGCGCCTGTCGTTGCCCAGCAAGGCGCCGTAGCGCGGGCCGTAGACGTTGACGACGTGCGGGTCTTCGCCCACCGTCTTCCAGACCACGCCGCCCCAGCCGGCCTCGAAGGCCCGCACGACGTTGTATTCCTTGTCGGTCGGCGGTGCGGACGCCAGCCAGAATGGGTTGGGGCTCTTGATGCCCAGGAAATCGGTGCTCAGGTCAGCCATGGTTGTTCTCCGTGATTGTTGTGGTAGGTTGGCTGCGCGCCATTCATGCGCAGAGCGCCGCGTGCATGGCCAGCGCTGCCACCTTGCCGTGTTCCACCGCCTCGACCGTCAAATCGCGGCCGCCGGCGCGGCAATCGCCACCGGCCCAGACCTTGGGATGCGAGGTTGCGCCCTGGCCGTCGGTGACGATGCGCCCGCCCTGGACTTCGACCAGCGTACCCAGCGGCTGCGCCACCAGCGACTGGCCAATCGCCTTGAGCACCATGTCGGCCTGCAGCGTGAACTGCTCATCGGTCTCGACCAGCTTGCCGCCTTCCTGCCGGGTGCGGGCAAATCGCATGCCGGTGACATGGCCGGCCTGCGTGAGGATCTCCTTGGGCGTCGCCCAGTGCCGCAAAAGAACGCCGTGGGTCCGCGCCCAGTCGCGTTCGTGCTGCGAGGCTGACATCGCCTCGTCACCCCGCCGGTAGACGATGGTGACTTCGTCCGCACCGAGCTTGCGCGACTGCACGGCTGCATCCACGGCCGTCATGCCGCCGCCGATCACGATGACCCGGCGGCCGATCGGGATCTGGGCATAGTCGCGCGCCTGGCGCAGCTCGGCGATGAATTCGACCGCGTTGCGCACGCCGGTGGCCTCGGGTTCCGGGATGCCGATCGCATTGACGCCAGCCAGGCCCAGGCCCAGGAACACCGCGTCATAGTCCTTCGTCAACTGTTCCAGCGTGATGTCACGGCCCAGCACGGACTTGTTGCGGATCTCGATGCCGCCGATGGACAACAACCATTCCACCTCGCGCTGGGCGAAGTTGTCCACCGTCTTGTAGGTGGCCAAACCGTATTCGTTCAGGCCGCCGGGCTTGGCGTTGGCGTCGAACACGACGACCTCGTGACCCAGCCGGGCCAGGCCATGCGCGCAGGCCAGGCCAGCTGGGCCCGCGCCTACCACCGCGATGGTGCGGCCGGTTGCGGGTGCCCGGGTGAACAGCGGCAGGCCCGGGTCGGCGAAATAAGCGTCGGTCGCATACCGCTGCAACTGGCCGATCTCGACCGGCTTGTCCTCGTTGCCGTTGCGCACACAGGCCTCTTCGCACAACACCTCGGTCGGGCAGACCCGGGCGCACATGCCGCCCAGCGGGTTGGCGGCCAGGATCGCGTGCGCCGATCCCCGGATGTTGTCGTCGGCGATGCGCTGGATGAAACTGGGGATGTCGATGCCGGTCGGGCAGGCGGTCTGGCACGGCGCGTCGAAGCAGTAATAACAACGGTCGGCTTCGATCCGGGCCTGCGCCAGCGTCAAAGGCGGATGGGCGTCGCAGAAATTGCGCGGGTATTGGGCCGCATCCAGGCGACCGGCGCGGATGTCAGCGGTTGCGGCGGCGGATTCAGATGAATTCATGGATGTGCCTCGGTTTGGTGCGTCGCGTCATTGATTCTTACCATTTGGTAAACATTTGGTGCATTGGAACGTCATTGCTGTGCGTGTTCAATCAGGGAATACCCGCTTCGAACACTCCGCAAGACTCGGGCCAGGCATGCGGCCATTAGCCGCTACCATGCGCAGCTATGGCGACGCAGCGAAAACCGGCAACGACGAAGGCAAAGGCATTGCCCAGGGCCAACCCGGCGCCCAGGCCAAGGGACAAACGCAGCGACAACCGGGAGCGGCTGGAGCAGGAAATCCTCGAGGCGGCGAAGCGATTGTTTGCGGTGCGGGGTTTCGGCGGCGTATCGCTCGACCACATCGCGCGCGAGGTCGGGACCGCCAAGCAGAATCTGCTTTACTACTTCTCCAGCAAGGAGGCCTTGTACCGGCGCGTCCTGCACGGTGTGCTCGATGTCTGGTTGTCGTACATGGAGGCGATCACGCGCAACGCCGACAACCCGGAGCTGGCGCTGCGCCGCTACATCGCCGGCAAGCTGCGTTTTTCGCGCGAGCACCCCTACGACTCGCGGGTGTACGCGAACGAGGTGATTTCCGGCGCGCCGCTGTTCGCGCAGGAAATCCGCGACCGGGTACTGCCGGCGCTGCAGGCCGACATTGCGGTATTCAATCGTTGGGCAGAGCAGGGCGTCTGCCGCAAGGTCGACGCCGCGCACCTGATGGTGGTGTTGTGGGCGTCCACCCAGGCGTATGCGGACTACGCCAGCCAGATCTGCCTGGTGCTGGACAAGCCCACGATGGAGGCGGAGGATTTCGACGCCGTCGAGCGGCTGCTGGTGGACATGGTGCTGCGCACCGTGCTGGTCCGGCTCGACTGAGCCTTCCTTTTTTTACTGGGTGCCGAAGATCCGGTCGCCGGCATCGCCCAGGCCTGGCAGGATGTAGCCGTGGTCATTGAGCTGGCGGTCGACCGCTGCGGTGAACACTGGCACGTCCGGGTGGGCCTGCTGCATCGTGCGCAAACCCTCGGGGCAGGTCAGCAGGCACAGGAAACGGATCGACTTGGGTTTCAAGGCCTTGACCTTTTCGATCGCCGCTACCGCGGAATTGCCGGTCGCCAGCATCGGGTCGACGACGATGACATCACGTTCCTGCATGTCCTGCGGCATCTTGAAGTAGTACTCCACCGCCTGCAGGGTCTTGGGGTCGCGGTACAGGCCGATATGGCCGACGCGAGCGCCGGGAACCACGCTGAGCACGCCATCGAGGATGCCGTTGCCGGCGCGCAGGATCGACACCAGCACCAGCTTCTTGCCGTCCATCATCGTGCCGGTCATGGTCTCGAGCGGGGTTTCGATCTCCACCGCCTGGGTCGGCATGTCGCGCGTGACCTCATAGGCCATCAGCGTGCTGAGTTCGTTCAGCAGGCGCCGGAAGCCGTTGGTGCTGGTTTCCTTCTTGCGCATCAGCGTGAGCTTGTGTTGCACCAGCGGGTGATCGACCAGGCGGAGATTGGGGAACTGGGAGAGGTCTGTCATGGCAGGGTCCTTGGAAATCGGTGAACAGTGTGCTGCGGCGCGTTCTGGCGACACCGCCGGGTGCAATGATGAAGTATCGGTCAGCGTTTTCTGCCGCCGAAGATGCCGCCGAGCACGCCCCGGATGATCTGGCGCCCGACTTCGCTGCCGATGGCACTGGCAGCGCTCTTGAAAAGCTGCTCGCCTGCGCTCATGCGGCTGCGGCGCTGGCCGCCGCCCAGCAGTCCGCCCAGCGTACCCAGGATGCCGCCACCGGAGTCTTGCGCGCCGTCCTTGTCACCGGCGCTGCGCGCCATCGCCTCGGTCTTTTCCCGGGCGGTAGCCTCGTCCGCCATCTGGGCCTCGACCCGTTGGCGTATGCGTTCGTGCGCCGACTCCCGGTCGACCAGTTTTTCATACACGCCGGCGACGATGGAGCCGGCGATCAAGGCCTGACGCTCGGCCGGCGTGATCGGACCGATCTGGCTGGCCGGCGGCAACACGAAGACGCGTTCGGTCACGCCCGGGCGGCCTTTTTCGTCGAGAAAACTCACCAGTGCCTCGCCGACCGCCAGTTCGGTGATCGCTTGCTGGATGTCGAGCCCGGGGTTTTGCCGCATGGTATCGGCCGCCGACTTGACCGCTTTCTGGTCACGTGGCGTGAACGCGCGCAGCGCATGCTGCACCCGGTTGCCGAGCTGGGCCAGCACCGAGTCGGGGATGTCGAGCGGGTTCTGTGTCACGAAATACACGCCGACACCCTTGCTGCGAACCAGCCGCACCACCAGTTCGATGCGCTCGATCAAGGCCTTGGGGGCGTCGGCGAACAGCAGGTGGGCCTCGTCGAAGAAGAACACCAGCTTGGGCTTGGGCAGGTCGCCGACTTCCGGCAGGTTTTCGAACAACTCGCTCAGCAGCCACAGCAGAAAGGTCGCATACAGACGTGGCGCGTTCATCAGCTGGTCGGCCGCCAGCACGTTGATCACCCCCTTGCCGCTGCCGTCGGTCTGCATGAAGTCGGCAATATTGAGCATCGGCTCGCCGAAGAACTTGTCGCCGCCCTGGCTCTCGATCTGCATCAGGCCACGCTGAATCGCGCCGATGCTGGCGGCGCTGATGTTGCCGTAGCTGGTGGTGAACTGCGAGGCGTTGTCGCCGACATGCTGGCACATGGTGCGCAGATCCTTCATGTCCAGCAGCAGCAGGCCCTGGTCGTCGGCGATCTTGAACACCAGCTGCAACACGCCGGCCTGGGTGTCGTTGAGGTTGAGCATGCGGGCGAGCAGCAGCGGGCCCAGGTCGCTGACGGTGGCCCGTACCGGATGGCCTTGTTCGCCGAAAACATCCCACAAAGTGACCGGAAACGGCGCAAATTCCGGCGTCGGCAGCTTGCGTTCGGCAATGATCTGGCCCAGTTTCGCGCCCAGCGTGCCAGCCTGCGAAATGCCGGTCAGGTCACCCTTGACGTCGGCCATGAATACCGGAACACCGGCGCGGGAGAAAGCTTCCGCCAGTGTCTGCAGCGTGATGGTCTTGCCGGTTCCGGTGGCACCGGTGATCAGGCCATGCCGATTGGCCTTGTCGGGTTGCAGGCAACACCGGATGTCGCCACGTTGCGCAATCACGAAGGGTTCGGTCATGAAGGTTCCCAAAAGTACAATCGAGCCAGTAGGTTAACCAAATTTCGAAGGATTCCGCGTGGCAGGACACAGCAAATGGGCCAATATTCAGCACCGCAAGGGGCGGCAGGATGAAAAAAGAGGCAAAGTCTGGACCCGAGTCATCCGCGAGATCATGGTCGCTGCCCGGCTGGGCGGCGGCGATCTGGGCACCAATCCGCGCTTGCGGCTGGCGGTCGAGAAGGCCAAGGCGGCCAACCTGCCTATCGAAACGGTCAAGCGCAACATCGACAAGGCCACCGGTAACCTCGAAGGCGTCAGTTACGAGGAGATCCGCTACGAGGGCTACGGCATTGGCGGCGCGGCCATCATCGTCGACACCATGACCGACAACCGGGTACGTACCGTGGCCGAGGTGCGGCATGCCTTCAGCAAATACGGCGGCAACATGGGCACCGAAGGCTCGGTGGCGTTCCAGTTCAAGCATTGCGGCCAACTGGTGTATGCGCCGGGCACGGACGAAGAAAAACTCATGGAGGCGGCGCTCGAGGCCGGCGCGGACGATGTCATCGTCGATGACGAGGGCGCGATCGAGGTTTTGACCGCACCCGGCGACTTCGAAGCGGTGAAAACCGCTCTCGAAGGCGCGGGCTTTACCGCGGAGGTGGCAGAGGTCACGATGCGTGCGGACACGCCGATCGAACTCGAGGGCGAGAATGCCGCCCGCATGCAGAAACTGCTGGATGTGCTGGAAGACCTGGACGACGTCCAGGCCGTCTACCACAACGCCGCATTATGAAAGTACTGGTCGTAGGTGGTGGCGGGCGCGAACACGCGCTGGCCTGGAAGCTGGCCCAGTCCAGCCGGGTCGAGACGGTGTATGTCGCGCCGGGTAATGGTGGCACCGCTCAGGCGGAGCGGATTCGCAATGTGCAGATCACCGATCTGGCGCAGCTGGCCGACTGGGCGCTGGCCGAGAAGATCGGCTTGACCGTGGTCGGCCCGGAGGGCCCGCTGGCCGCCGGCATCGTCGACCTGTTCCGTGAAAAGGGCTTGCGCATCTTTGGCCCGACGCGTGCCGCGGCGCAACTCGAAAGTTCCAAGGCCTTCTCCAAGGCCTTCATGCAGCGCCACGGCATTCCGACCGCGGCGCATGAGACCTTTTCCGAGCGTGCACTAGCCCATGCCTATGTCGATGCCCAGGGCGCACCGATCGTGGTCAAGGCCGACGGCCTGGCCGCCGGCAAGGGCGTGGTGGTGGCGCAGACGCTGGAGCAGGCCCATGCGGCGATCGACCAGATGCTGCCGGCGGTCGCGGACGACGCCACCCGGGTGGTGATCGAGCAGTTCCTGCAAGGCGAGGAAGCCAGTTTCATCGTGATGTGCGACGGCAAGGACGTGGTCGCACTGGCGACCAGCCAGGACCACAAACGCCTGCTCGATGGCGACGAAGGCCCGAATACCGGTGGCATGGGCGCGTATTCGCCGGCGCCGGTCGTGACGCCGGCGCTGCATGCCAAGGCGATGCGCGAGATCATCCTGCCGACGATTCGCGGCATGGAGAAGGACGGCATCAACTACACCGGCTTCCTGTACGCCGGGCTGATGATCGATGCCCAGGGCCAGCCGCGCACACTGGAATTCAACTGCCGCGGAGGCCGGGGATCTCGGACGATGATGTGGCTCAGCGTGTCGAGCCGGTCCTTCCCGCGAAACGGCGGGTTACCAGTCAGGAGTTCGTACAGCGCGGCGCCAAGCGAGTAGATGTCCGTGC
>JBFJZP010000028.1:0-11766 GCA_041622095.1 Burkholderiaceae bacterium
ATGGAGGCGCAGTGCCAACGCGCGCTGGAACTGGCCAGCTGGTTGGAGCAGCAGCCGCAGGTGTCGCGCGTCTATTACCCCGGGCTGCCCAGCCATCCGCAACATGCGCTGGCGATGGCGCAGCAGTCGGGCAAGGGCGGGGCGGTGGTGTCGTTCGACCTGCGCGCCGACAACCCGCAGCTGGCGCGTGAACGCGCATTCAAGCTGCTGGACACGACGCGGGTCATCGGCCTGTGTACCAATCTCGGTGACGTCAAGTCCTTGATGTCCCATCCTGCCAGTACATCGCATGGTCGGTTGACCGAGGCGCAGCGTCAGGTGGCCGGTATCGGCCAGGGCCTGGTGCGACTGGCGGTCGGCCTGGAGCATGTGGGCGACCTGAAGGCGGATCTGTTGCAGGGTTTCGCCGGTTTATGAGCAACGAGATCCCCATGACGCGCAAGATTCGCACCCGTATCGCCCCTTCGCCCACCGGCTTTCTGCACCTGGGCACGGCCCGCACTGCATTGTTCTCCTGGGCATTTGCCCGTCACTTCGGTGGTGACTTCATCCTGCGCATCGAAGACACCGACGTCGCGCGCTCGACACAGGAGGCGGTGGACCAGATCATCGCGGCGATGCGCTGGCTCGACCTGGCATACGACGAAGGTCCGTTCTACCAGATGCAGCGGCTCGAACGTTACCGAGAGGTGATTGCGCAGATGCTGCAGGCGGGTACCGCCTACCATTGTTATTGCCAGCCGGACGAACTCGAAGCGATGCGCGAAGCACAGCGCGCGCGCGGCGATAAACCGCGCTACGACGGACGCTGGCGCCCGGAGCCGGGCAAGACCCTGCCTGCGCCGCCGCAAGGTATTTCGCCGGTGGTGCGTTTTCGCAATCCGGTCGATGGCGACGTGAGCTGGGACGATCTGGTCAAGGGCCGCATCACCATCAGTAACCGCGAACTCGACGACCTGATCATCGCGCGGCCGGACGGTACGCCGACCTACAACTTCTGTGTAGTCGTCGATGACTGGGACATGCAGATCAGCCATGTGCTGCGCGGCGACGACCATGTGAACAACACCCCTCGCCAGATCAACATCCTGCGCGCGCTGGGTGCGGAGCTGCCGGTATACGGTCATGTGCCGATGATCCTGGGCCCGGACGGCGACAAGTTGTCCAAGCGCCACGGTGCGGTGAGCGTGATGCAGTACGAAGAGGCCGGTTACCTGCCCGAGGCGATGATCAACTATCTCTCGCGTCTGGGCTGGAGCCACGGCGACGACGAGTTGTTCGATCGTTCGCAGCTGGTGCAGTGGTTCGACGGCGCACACCTGGCCAGGAGCGCGGCGCAGTGGGATGCGGCCAAGCTGAACTGGGTCAATGCGCAATACATCAAGGCCATGGCCGACGATGCGCTGGCGCCTCTTGTGAACGTGCAGATGGCACGGCTTGGCGTGCAGGTCAATGACGCGCGGTTGACCGCGATCTGTGCATTGTTCAAGGATCGATGCGAGACCACGGTGGCGCTGGCGCAATGGGCTAGCGGCTTTTATGCGCCGGTCCGTGCCGAGCCGGCAGAGCGTGAACGCCTGGTCACCGATGCGGTGCGTCCTGCGTTGACCCTTTTGGCCGACAAGTTGAGCCATTGCGAGTGGACCCGTGCCGCGATTGCGGCGACGATCAAGGAAGTGCTCGCTGCAAGCGGGCTGAAGATGCCGCAACTGGCGATGGCAGCGCGTGTTTTGTTGCTCGGCACAAGCCAGACTCCGTCGCTCGATGCGGTGATCGAACTATTTCTTCGTGAAACTGCAGTGGAGAGACTCAGAACCGCCTGATTTTGTGGCTATAATTCGTGGCTCGGAAGATGACGACGCAGTTAAATGCATCGGAAGTCAGGGGGGTATAGCTCAGCTGGGAGAGCGCTTGCATGGCATGCAAGAGGTCAGCGGTTCGATCCCGCTTACCTCCACCACCATTTTCCGCGCAGGCCGGTCACACGGTTTGCAGCAAAAAATTGAGAGAGCTTTTAACGGAGTTCCAAGGCTTTGACCCCATCGTCTAGAGGCCTAGGACACTACCCTTTCACGGTAGGTACCGGGGTTCGAATCCCCGTGGGGTCGCCAGATACACCGCAAGGTGCAAAAGGCACAAGTCGTTGACGGCCTGCTCGCAAGAGCAGGCGACTTGGCTCGCAAGAGCATACGTCAGCTACCAGGAGTGGTAGTTCAGTTGGTTAGAATACCGGCCTGTCACGCCGGGGGTCGCGGGTTCGAGTCCCGTCCACTCCGCCAAGTATCAAAGGGTTTGCTGCTACACACATTGCAGCAAGCCCTTTTTTCATTGCTGCTTGCCCACTACCCGTATCGAACGCGTTTTCACCCACCCGGACGTCCTTGGGCGGTGCGTTTACGGCGTGTCGACGTTGGCGACGTGTCTGCAGGCGACGTGCAGGCATCGTGTCACCAACAATCAGCACCCCTACCCGCATGTTCAGCCAGATGCCGATGCCTCACTGCTCCACACTGCGCCGTGTCACCGGTGCGCTGCGATCACCCTGCGACCCGGCATCGACATGGAAGACATGGTCCCCCAGCCTGAACATGTAGAAGCAGCCGCTGTAGACCGCCTGGTATTTGCCGAACACCTGGTCGATACACAGCTTCCCGTCCGCCCCCATGATCCAACTGCCCTTGAGTTCACGCGAGCTTTGGGCGGGGTTGGCGGAGCTGCTGTAACCGCCCGACAATAATTCGCTGCCGGTCAACTTTCCGTCGTCGGTGAAGGTGACGGTGGTGCGGTTCAGGCTTTGTTGACCGAAACCGAAATTTCGGTGCGGCAGCATCGCCTGCCACTGCGTGGCGGTGATCATCTCGCCGCCGTTGTCGAGTACTTCGCCCAGCGTCGATTGGGCATGGGCCGGACCGATGCCGACCATGGCGGCCAGCGCCGTGCGAAGCAGATGGTGGGTGACGGAAACTGGCATTTTCGATGGTGGTGTCGTACCCGCGGCCGATCGACAGTATCAACGCGCCCGTTCGTGCCGCACACACCTTGGCGGGCCCGCCTATTTAAGCAAGCTTGCGCCGCTGTGGCAATACCGGCTCGCAGCCGAAGGCATGCGCGCGCGAGCAAGCCCTCAGGTGCCGGACGCGGGTTGCAGCAGCATCGTGTCCTGGGTCAGCGTAATCCGGAATTTCGACAGGAAGCTCTGCCCGAGCAAGGCCTTGTCGTTGCCTGCGCCCACCAGTCCGACCGCCACACGTACGCCGGAGACGGAGGCGCCGGCGATGGACACCGGGACATCCGGCACGATGCGCCCGTCGATGACACCATTGGCGGTGTGGAATCGGGTGGCCTGGCCAGGACCCAGCGCGGCGGATTCGGCAAATCCCTGGCTGACGGTGACATGGGATGCGCCGGTGTCGACCAGAAACACCACAGGCTGGTTCGCAACCCGTCCGCTGACATAGAAATGCCCGTCGCGGGCGCGCGGGATCGTGATGTCGCCGCTGATCGAGATCGTCACCTGCCGTGGCTTCATCACATGCTGCATACCGGCATACACCGCGCCCATGATCACCAACCAGAACAGCACGATACCCAGCGGCCCCCATCGGAGCCCGCGTGTAAGGCCTTGCGCGCCGGAAGCCGGTGCATGCTGCCCGAGCGCGCGCGAAAACCGCTGCCCGCCCTTGGCTTCACGCTGCCGTTGCGCGTCCTTCCACCAATCGCGGTCTTCTACACCCATGGGACTCCTTGCTCACTCTGGCAAGTCCAATGTAGTGGATTTGCCAAAGGCTGGTTGCTCAGGGGGTTGGGGCAGGGAGGCGGCACGGGTGATGAAAAAAAAGGTCCGGGTCATCACTGGATGAGCCAGACCTTTGTACTTGGCGGAGAAGGTGGGATTCGAACCCACGGTAGGGTCGCCCCTACGCTTGATTTCGAGTCAAGTACATTCGACCACTCTGCCACTTCTCCTGTCTCGATGGGGTCGCATTGTATCAGCCGGCCGGGCCGTTTGGCGGACCAGCGTCGCCGAATGCGGCCGAATCGCGTCTTTCCCGATGCGCGGTGCGAACCGCTGTCAGCCGGCGTCAGCGAGTTGTTGCAGCGCCGTTGCCACGTCGGACTGGGCCACGCCGTCGCCCAGCGTGAGCTGGCCTGCCAGCGCGGTCACGGCGCCCGCACCTTCCTTTTGCAGCCGGCCAATCGTGGCCCCGGCGTCCTTGGGCGATGCGAAAGCCTGGCTTTGCAGCAACAGGCGCCCGCCGGCGTCGACCAGCTTGAAGGCAAAACTGCCGTCTTTCTCGCGATACTGCTTGAAGCTCGGCAGCGCGGCCTTGTCGGCCTTCTTGCCGGTGGCCTGGCTGGCGGCGGCCAGGTTGCGCAGCCCGACCGCATGGCGCACCGTCTTCATGAATGGTGTGGCGATCTGGCGTGCCTTGGCCGCGCCATGCCGCAGGATCTCCTCGATGCGGGCCGGGTCGCTGATCAAGGCTTCGTAACGCGCGCGCATCGGTGCGATTTCCGCGTCCAGCCGCTCGAACACCCTGGCCTTGGCATCACCCCAGGAAATGCCGTCGGCATATGCCTTGCGCAGTGTGGCGGTCTCCTCCTCGCTGGCAAAGGCCTGGAAGATCTGGAACAGTGCAGAGCCCTCGACCTCCTTGGGTTCCCCCGGCGCGCGCGAGTCGGTCAGAATGCCGGCAATCAGCTTCTTGAGTTCTGCCCGGGGCGCGAACAAGGGGATGGTGTTGTCATAACTCTTGCTCATCTTGCGGCCGTCGGTGCCGGGCAAGGTGGCCACCGACTCCTCGATCACCACCTCGGGCAACACGAAATGCTCGCCAAAGCGGTGGTTGAAGCTGTTGCCGATGTCGCGGGCCATTTCCAGGTGCTGGACCTGGTCGCGCCCGACCGGCACCTTGTGCGCATTGAACATCAGGATGTCCGCCGCCATCAGCACCGGATACATGAACAGGCCGGCGGTGACATCGGTGTCGGTGTCGGCGCCGGCGGCGGTGTTCTTGTCCACCGCGGCCTTGTAGGCGTGGGCGCGGTTGAGCAGGCCCTTGCCGGTGACGCAGGTCAGGAACCAGGTGAGTTCGGGTATCTCCGGAATATCGGACTGGCGATAGAAGGTCACCCGTTCCGGGTCCAGTCCGGCCGCCAGCCAACTGGCGGCAATCTCCAGCGTCGAGCGCTGGATCCGTGCCGGATCCTCGACCTTGATCTGTGCGTGGTAGTCGGCCAGGAAATAAAAGCTCTCGACGTCGTCGCGCAGGCTGGCCCGCACCGATGGACGGATCGATCCGACATAGTTGCCGAGGTGGGGGGTGTCGGTGGTGGTGATGCCGGTCAGGAAACGGGTAGTGCGCATGGTGCAGTAAAAAATGGCTTGGCGGTCAGACGAATATCCAGACGAAGGGGCTCAGCAGCAGGTCCAGCAGGCCGAAGGTCAGTGCCATCAGCGGGCGCATCCAGTAGGTGCTGACCACGCCGGCCAGCAGCAGGCCCATGACGATGAAAAAGCCCCAGGGCTCGATCCGGGCCACCATCTCGGCCTGGCGGTTGGGCAACAGGCCGACCAGGATGCGGCCGCCGTCCAGCGGTGGCAGCGGAAACAGGTTCAGCGCAAACATCACCACATTGACCAGGATGCCGCCCTGGCACATGCGCAGGAAGAATGGCTCGGTGATGCCGGCCGCATGCAGCAACACCATGACCAGTCCCCACAGAAAGGCCTGCGCCAGGTTGGCCCCGGGCCCTGCCAGCGCCACCCAGACCATGTCGCGCTTGGGGTTGCGCAGATTGCCGAAACGCACCGGAACCGGTTTGGCATAGCCGAATACGAAGGCGCCGGATGTCGCGAAAAACAGCATCAGCGGCATCACGATGGTGCCGATCGGGTCGATGTGCTTGATCGGATTGAGCGTGATGCGGCCCATCGCCGCAGCGGTGTCGTCGCCGAAATGGCGCGCCGCATAACCGTGTGCGGCTTCATGCACCGTGATCGCAAACAGCACCGGCAGTGCGTAGATCAGGATGGTCTGGATCAGGTTCGAGGATTCCACCGGGGGATTGTCTCAGAGGGGCTCGCAGCGGGCCGCCGTCACAGGCCCAGCGCGGCCAGGTCGCCACGGCCCTGGCGCACCAGCACCGGCGCGCCATCGGACAGGTCGACCACGGTGGTGGCCTCATGTGCGCAGGCGCCGGCGTCGATCACTCCATCGATCTGGTGTTCCAGCCGGATGCGAATCTCCTGCGCGTCATTCATCGGCTCGGTGTCGCCCGGCGCGATCAGGGTGGTCGCCAGCAGCGGCCCGGCGTGCAAGGCGAGCAGATCCTGCAACACCGTGTGCTCCGGCACGCGCAGGCCGATGGTCTTGCGCTGCGGATGGCTGACCCGGCGCGGCACTTCCTTGCTTGCCTGCAGGATGAAGGTGTACGGGCCTGGCGTGGACGATTTGATCAGCCGGTATTGCCAGTTGTCGACCCGGGCATAGTTGGCCAGTTCGCTCAGGTCGCGGCACAGCAGTGTCAGGTGGTGGCGGTCGTCGACACCCCGGATCCGGCGCAGCCGATCGGCTGCAGCCTTGTCGTCCAGATGGCAGGCCAGCGCGTAGCTGGAGTCGGTCGGCAAGGCCAGCACGCCGCCGCGCTCGAGCAAGGCCACCGCCTGCTTGAGCAGTCGTGGCTGGGGGTTGTCCGGATGGACTTCGAAGTACTGTGCCATGTCAGCTCAGGCACACAGGGCTGGCGCAACATGGCTTCACTGGATGCGGGTCTCCAGCAATTCCCAGACCGGCGTCAAGCCGCCGGGCAGCAAGGGCAGGGTGCCCAGGTCGGTATGGGATTCGTCCGGGCTGTGGAAGTCGCTGCCACGCGATGCCGCCAGGTCGAACTCGCGGGCGGTTGCCGCATAGGTGACATATTCGGCCGCGCTGTGGCTTCCGGTCACCACCTCGACCGCCTGGCCGCCATGGCTCTTGAATTCGCTGAACAGCGCGTACTCCTCGTTGGCGGTGAAGCGGTAACGCGCCGGATGCGCAATCACCGCCACGCCGCCGCAAGTTGTGATCCAGGTCACCGCATCCTTCAGCGAGGCCCAGCGGTGCTCGACGAATCCGGGCTTGCCTTCGGTCAGGTATTTGCGGAACACCTCGTTGGTGTCCTTGCAGACGCCGGTCTCGACCAGGAAACGGGCAAAGTGGGTACGCGAGATCAGTTCCTGGTTGCCGGCAAACTTGAGTGCGCCTTCATAGGCGTTCTGGATGCCGACCTTGGCCAGTCCGGCCGCCATGTCATGGGCGCGTTGACCGCGACCGCCCCGGGTGCGCTGCAGCCCCTCGCGCATGCGCGGATCGTTTGCGTCGAATCCCAGGCCGACGATATGCACGGTGCGGCCGATGAAGCTGACCGAGATCTCGGTGCCGGTCAGGTAATACATGCCCTGGGCCTGCGCTGCCGCCGCCGCGCGGGCCTGGCCGCCGATCTCGTCATGGTCGGTCAGCGACCACAATTCGACGCCATTGGCCTTGGCCCGGGCCGCCAGCGCCTCCGGTGTCAGGGTGCCATCGGAGACGACGGAATGGCAATGCAGGTCGGCGTTGAGAATTGTTTTCACTGCGCCATTTTAGGTCCTGCGCCGCAGGCCGTTGGGCCGCGGCCCTTTCGGGGCGCGCGAATGCCGGCCGGCAGCCCGCCTCAGCGGCGTGCTGTCAGCCGTCGGCGTTGATCTTGCCGATCAGTTCCTTGAGCACCTCGTCGGCCTTGTCATTGGCGATCTGGCAGGTGCCGGCGTTTTCATGGCCACCACCACCATAGGCGAGCATCAACTCGCCGATGTTGGTACGCGAGCTGCGATTGGTGATCGACTTGCCGGTGGCAAACACGGTGTTCTGCTTTTGCACGCCCCACATCGCGTGGATCGAGATGTTGGTCTCGGGGAACAGCGCGTAGATCATGAAGCGGTTGACCGCGTAGATGATCTCCTCGGCGCGCAGGTCGAGCACCGCCAGGTTGCCGTGCACCGTGGTGCAGCGCTTGATCTGCGCCTTGGCCTTGTCGGCATGCTCGAAATACAGTTCGACGCGTTCCACCATGTCGGGCAGCGCCAGCACCTCTTCGATGCTATGGGTACGCACATAGTTGATCAGGTCAAGCATCAACTGGTAGTTGCTGATGCGGAACTCGCGGAATCGGCCCAGGCCGGTGCGCGAGTCCATCAGGTAGTTCAGCAGCACCCAGCCCGACGGATGCAGGATCTCGTCGTGCGAGAACTCGGCGGCATCACTCTTGTCCACCGCCGTCATCATGTCGTCGAACGAGTCCGGAAAACGCGACTGGCCGCCGTAACACTCATAGACCACCCGCGCGGCCGATGGCGCGCCAGGATAGATGATGTAGTTCTTCGGCCGTTCGCCGGTGTTGCGCGAGGTTTCCGACGCATGGTGGTCGAATACCAGGTGCGCGCCGGGCACATAGGGCAGGTTGGTCGTGATGTCGCGCTCGGTGATCGCGATCTTGCCATCCTGCATGTCCTTGGGGTGGACGAACTTGATATCGTCGATCAGTTCCAGTTCATTGAGCAGGATGGCGCAGACGAGGCCGTCAAAGTCACTGCGCGTGACGAGCCGGTATTTCTGATCGGACATGGTTTTCTCCACTGCGTCGGTTCGGACAAAAAACGATTCTATTCGCCCGCCGGAGCCTGCTGGCGCAGGTCGCCCGACGGGACGCGGGCCGCATCACTCGAAGTCGAGCAGGACTTTCATCGCCTGGGAGCGGTCGGCCGCCAGTGCAAATGCCCGACCGGAATCGCGAAACGGCAGGGTCGCCGAGATCAGCGGCTTGACGTCGATCAGGCCCTTGTTCAGCAGTTCGACCGCGATCGCGAATTCCTCATGGAAGCGGAAGGCGCCCCGCAACTCGAACTCCTTGGCCACGATCGCGTTGATCGGCAGCGTCATCTCGCCGCCCAGGCCGACCTGCACGATGATGCCGCGCGGACGCAGCGCGTCGAACGCACCCCGCAAGGCGCGTTCGTTTCCGCTGGCCTCGAACAACACATCGAACGAACCCTTGTCGGCGCTGAAGGGCAGCAGGCCGTCGGGTTGTTCTGCGACATTGATGACCTGGTCGGCGCCGACCTTGGTGGCGCTGCGCAAGGTGAAGGCGCTGACGTCGGTGGCCACGATATGGGCCGCGCCGGCCCGGCGCGCGGCCAGGATCAGCAGGGCGCCGATCGGGCCGCAGCCGGTCACCAGCACTCGCTTGCCGAGCAGCGAGCCGGCCCGGCGCACCGCGTGCAAGGCCACCGACAGCGGCTCGGCCATCGCGCCTTCGCTGTCGCTGACGGTGTCGGCCAGGCGATGCGCCTGGCTGGCGTCGCAGACGATTTCCTGGCGGAACGCGCCTTGCACATGGGGCGTGCGCATCGCGCTGCCGTAGTAGCGCATGTCCAGGCAATGGTTCTGCAGCCCTTGCTGGCAATAGGTGCATTGGCCACACGGGCGACTCGGGCTGACCGCAACCCGGTCGCCAACCTGGATCCCGCCGACGTCCGGGCCAGTCTGCTCGACGATGCCGGCAATCTCATGGCCCAGCACCATCGGCTCCTTGATGCGGATGGTGCCGAAGCCGCCATGGTGGTAGTAGTGCAGGTCCGAGCCGCAGATGCCGCCCTTGCGCACCCGCACACGGATCTGGCCGGCTTCGACCGTGGGGGTATCAATGGTTTCGACCCGCAGGTCACCGGGGGCGTGAATGACGAGTGCTTCCATGAGGTAACTCCAGGGGGTTCAAATGGCGTGTCTTGCCGGGCGCAGGTTTACAGCGTCGCGGTCACGCCGCCGTCGACATACAGGATGTGGCCATTGACGAAGCTGGATGCATCGCTGGCCAGGAACACCGCCGGGCCGACGAGGTCCTCGACATCGCCCCAGCGCCGCGACGGCGTGCGGCCGATCAGCCAGCTGCTGAACTCCGGGTTCTTCACCAGCGCATCGTTGAGTTCGGTCTTGAAGTAACCCGGGCCCAGGCCGTTGACCTGGATGCCGTGCTGGCCCCAGTCGATCGCCATGCCCTTGGTCAACATCTTCACGCCGCCCTTGCTGGCGGTATACGGTGCGATGTTCGGGCGACCCAGTTCACTTTGCACCGAGCAGATATTGATGATCTTGCCGCGTTTGCGCGCGATCATGTGGCGCGCCACCGCCTGCCCATTCAGGAACACGCTGTCCAGGTTGGTGCGCATCAGTTCATGCCAGTGTTCGACCGTGAAGTCCTCCAGCGGCCCGCGCCGCTGCATGCCGGCGTTGTTGACCAGGATGTCGATCGCCCCGATCGACTTCTCGATGTCGTCGACCGCCGCGCGGACGGCTTGGCTGTCGGTGACGTCGAAGGCCTTCACATGCACCGTGGCACCCTCGTCGCGCAAGGTCTTGGCCGCGGCCTCGAGCTTGTCCTGGCTGCGCGCGTTGAGCACGACGGTGGCGCCGGCCTGGGCCAGGCCACGCGCCAGCGCGAAACCGATGCCGGCGCTCGAGCCGGTGATCAGGGCCAGGCGGCCGGTGAGGTCGAAGGCGGCGGCGGAAGCAGCTTGTCTCATCTTGTGGTGTTCATTGGTTCGGTCGGGTGGAAAGATGGTGTTGTCAGCTCTCGACGCCCTCGATCAGGAACTTCACTTTACGCGATCCGTTCCATTCATCGGCATCCAGGCGAAACGCGATGTGTGCACGGGCGGGCAGGCTGTCGGTGTGGTTGAACCAGATACCGTCAATCGGCGTGCCCTGGTGCTTGAGCTTGAGCGACAGGTGTTTTTCGCCGACCAGGCGCTGCGACACCACCTCGACCTCTTCGCTGAACACCGGCGGCGCAAAGCCCTGGCCCCAGACCTCGCGGTGCAAGGTATCGACCAGGTCGACGCGGCGGTATTCCGGGACCAGCGGCCCATCGGTCTCGAGCCGGCGCTGCAACGTGGACTTGTCCAGCCATTCGAGCGCCACCTCGCTCAAGCCTTGCTCGAACTGGTCCAGGTTCTCCTCGTCGACGGTACAGCCGGCGGCCATCGCGTGGCCGCCGAAACGCAGCAATACGCCGGGATAACGCTTGGCGACCAGGTCGAGCGCGTCGCGCAGATGAAAGCCCGGGATCGAACGGCCCGAACCCTTGAGTTCATGCTCCTTGCCCGGTGCCTGGCTGGCAGCGAACACGAAGGTGGGCCGGTGCAGCTTGTCCTTGATGCGCGACGCCACGATACCGACCACCCCTTCGTGGAAGTCCGGGTCGAACACGCAGATCGCCGGCGGCGGCTCGTCGCCCTCGTCGAACAGCGATTCGGCAATTTCCATCGCCTGCACCCGCATGTCGCCTTCGATCTCGCGCCGCTCCCGGTTGATGCCGTCCAGCGTGCGGGCCAGTTCGTCGGCGCGCATCGGGTCGTCGGTCAGCAGGCATTCGATGCCCAGTGTCATGTCGCTCAGGCGCCCGGCGGCATTGATGCGCGGGCCCAGGGCAAAGCCGAAGTCGAAGGTCGTGGCCACCGGCGCCGAGCGCCCGGCGGCGCCGAACAGGCTGGACAGGCCGGCCGGCAAGGCGCCTGCGCGCACCCGCTTGAGCCCCTGGGCCACCAGGCGGCGGTTGTTCGGGTCAAGGCGCACCACGTCGGCGACCGTGCCCAGCGCCACCAGCGGCAGCAAGGCGTCGAGCTTGGGCTGGTCCTGGGCCGTGAATACGCCGCGCGCGCGCAATTCGGAGCGCAGTGCCAGCAACACG